>NZ_JAIRBP010000027.1:0-52297 GCF_021151495.1 Halomonas sp. IOP_31
GCCGTCGGCTAGTACTTCCCCTTGCCGGGCGTACAGGGGACTTTCACCCCCAAGTCATCCCGAGGCACCACCCTCGGGAACAGCGCCACTCAGGCGCTGCGCGCCATGCCTGGCGCACACGCAAAAAAGCCCGCGAGCTTGGCTCGCGGGCTTTTTTGTGGCGCATCCATGGGCGGCTGCGTATTGGCTGGCTCAGACTGACTGACGACCTGCTTCCTCGACCAGCCAGTCGTGGACCGCGCGTATGCGACGATCGTCCAGCGCGCCAGGAGCGTGCACGATGCCATAGCGCTTGTCGGTGGCCACGCGTTGCGCGAACGGGGCCACCAGTTGCCCGGTCTTGAGCTCGTTGGTGATCAGCGTGCGGCGGGCGATGGCGACTCCCATGCCGTCGATGGCGGCTTCCATGGTCAGCTGGTTGCGATTGAAGGTGTAGCCGCGGCGCACGTTGACGTGACCGGCCTCGATCGCCTTGAGGTAATGCTCCCATTCGGCATAGTCGTGGCTGCCGCGCCAGGCCGTGATGTCGTGCAGCAGCGGATAGTAGGCCAGGTCGTCGGGTCGCGAGAGCGGCGGACGGCCGCGCATCAGCGCGGGCGCGCAGACCGGAAAGATCATCTCGTCCATCAGCGGGGTGATCGCAAGCCCGGGGTAGTGGCCGTCGTTGAGATCGATCGCCAGGTCGAAATCGCCGTCGCGCAGCGACAGGCTGCTGTCCTCGGCGGCAATGTGCAGTTCGATGTCGGGAAAGCGTGCCTGCAGCCTCGGCAGGCGCGGCATCAGCCATTTGGCCAGAAAGGAGGGCACCGCGCGCAGTCGCAGGATGCCGCTCATCAGCCCCGAGCGCAGCCGATGAACCTCGAGACCCACCGCCTGGTAGGCGTCGTCGACCACGCCGGCCAGGCGCCGGCCTTCGTCGGTGAGTTCCAGGCGGCGTGGCAGGCGGCGAAACAGCTTGAAGCCCAGCCGTTCCTCGAGCTGCTTGATCTGCTGGCTGACCGCGCCGGTGGTGACATGCAACTCCTCGGCGGCACGGGTGAACGACAGATGCCGCGCGCTGACCGCGAAGACCTTCAGCCAGGCGTGGGTCTGGGCATTGAGTGTTCGGCTCATGGTTTAGCTATTCTAAAAGATAGGCAAATTATTCTCGCTTGTACCTCATATACTCCCAGTTCAGGCTAGCGTCAAACCCGCCGGGCCAATCTTGGCTTTAGCGATATTGATCTTAAGCCTGTCATAGACAGGGGGAGGCAACGTGGCCATCAGCGTGTTCGACCTGTTCAAGATCGGCATCGGCCCCTCGAGTTCGCATACCGTCGGGCCGATGCGCGCCGCCAATGATTTTGTCGAGAGCCTGCGCGGCGCGGACCTGCTGGAGCGTGTTGCGCGCATCGAGGTGCAACTGTATGGATCGCTGTCGGCCACCGGCATCGGTCATGGCACCGACCGTGCGGTGATCATGGGGTTGATGGGCGAACGTCCCGAGCATATCGATCCAGCGATCATCTCGCCCTGTATCGAGGAGCTGCTCGAGGCGCAGGCCCTGCTGCTCGACGGTCGCCTGGCGACACCCTTCGTCTGGGCGCGCGACATGCAACTCTACGAGCACAGCTTGCCGCACCATCCCAATGCCATGCGGCTGATCGCCCACGGCCATGCCGGTGAGCTGTATCGAAACACCTACTACTCGGTGGGCGGCGGCTTCGTCATCGACGAGCGTCAGGCCCAGGCCGGCGAATTGGATAGCGACACGACCCGCTTGCCCTACGACTTCGATTCGGCCGCCGAACTGTTGGCGTTGTGCCGCCTTCACGGGTTGCGCATCAGCGAGCTGATGCTCGCCAACGAGCAGGCGTGGCGCGACGAGCAGACGATTCGCGACGGGCTGTGGCGAATCTGGGAAGCGATGCGCGCCTGCGTCGATCAGGGCTTTGACAAGGAGGGGATGCTGCCCGGCGGGCTCAACGTCAGACGCCGCGCCAAGCGACTGCATCAGCGGCTGATCGCCGTCGAGGACAGTCCCAGTCTGATCGCCTCGACGTTCTCGGCGATGGACTGGGTCAATGTCTTCGCCCTGGCGGTCAACGAGGAAAACGCCGCCGGCGGGCGCATGGTCACCGCGCCCACCAACGGCGCGGCGGGCATCATTCCCGCGGTGTTGCACTACTACATGAAGTTCCAGCCCGACGCCTGCGAGCGTGACGTGGTCGATTTCCTGCTTACCGCGGGGGCGGTGGGCATCCTGTGCAAGAAGAACGCCTCGATCTCGGGCGCCGAGGTCGGCTGTCAGGGCGAGGTCGGCTCGGCCTGCGCGATGGCCGCGGCGGGTCTCGCCGAACTCATGGGCGGCTCGCCCGAGCAGGTCGAGAACGCCGCGGAGATCGGCCTCGAGCACAACCTGGGCTTGACCTGCGACCCGATCGGCGGGCTGGTTCAGGTGCCCTGTATCGAGCGCAACGCGATCGCCTCGGTCAAGGCGATCAATGCCGCGCAGATGGCGATGCGCGGTGACGGCGAGCACTTCGTTTCGCTCGACAAGGCGATCCGCACCATGCGCGATACCGGCGCCGACATGCAGGACAAGTACAAGGAAACTTCGCGGGGCGGATTGGCGGTCAATGCCATCGAATGCTGATGGTCCCGCGTAGCGACTGCGAAGCCGCCTCAGTCAGGCTGTGCTGAAACGCACCGGCACGGATCGCCCATGAATTCGCCCCGCTCAGGCGGGGCGATCTCGTTGAGCCATCCGTCAAGCGCGGCGGGCTAGTCCCGCAGGCGCTGCAGCACCAGGCAGGCGTTGGTGCCGCCGAAGCCGAAGCTGTTGGACAGCACCCGCTCGAGCGTTACGTCGTCGCGGCGTTGAGTGACGATATCGAAGCCTTCGGCCTGATCGTCGAGGGTCTCGACATTGGCCGAGGCGGCCACGAAACCGTGCTTCATCATCAAAAGCGAATAAATCGTTTCCTGAACGCCGGTCGCGCCCAGCGAGTGGCCGGTCAGCGACTTGGTCGAGCTCATCGCTGGGGTGCGATCGCCGAATACCTCGCGGACCGCCTTGAGTTCGGCGACGTCGCCGACCGGCGTCGATGTGCCGTGGGTATTGATGTAGTCGATGCTGCCGTCGACCGTGGCCATGGCCTGGCGCATGCAGCGCGCCGCGCCTTCGCCGGAGGGCGCGACCATGTCGTAGCCGTCGGAGGTCGCGCCGTAGCCGACCACCTCGGCGTAGATTCTGGCGCCGCGCGCCCTGGCGTGCTCGAGCTCCTCGAGCACCACGATGCCGCCACCGCCGGCGATGACGAAGCCATCACGGCCCTTGTCGTAGGGCCGCGAGGCCTGCTCGGGGCGGTCATTGTAGCCGGTGGTCAGCGCGCCCATGGCGTCGAACAGGCACGATAGCGTCCAGTGCTCCTCTTCGCCGCCGCCGGCGAACACCACGTCCTGCTTGCCGAGCTGGATCTGCTCGACGGCATTGCCGATGCAGTGGGCGGAGGTCGCGCAGGCCGAGGAGATCGAATAATTGACCCCCTTGATCTGGAACGGCGTGGCCAGGCACGCCGACACGGTGCTGCCCATGGTGCGCGTGACCCGATAAGGGCCGACGCGGCGCAGGCCCTTTTCGCGCAACACGTCGGCGGCCTCGACCTGATTGGCGCTCGAGGCGCCGCCGGAGCCGGCGATCAGCCCGGTACGCTCGTTGGACACCTGCTCGGGGGTCAGCCCAGCGTCCTCGATGGCCTGGGCCATCGATACATAGGCGTAGGCGGCCGCGTCGCCCATGAAACGGCGCAGCTTGCGGTCGACCAGCGCATCCAGGTCGATGTCGACCACGCCGGCGACATGGCTGCGGAATCCGCGTTCGGCGTAGTCGTCCTTGAAGCGAATGCCGGAGCGGCCGCTTCTAAGGGCATCCAAAACCTGATGTTGGTCATTGCCGAGGCAGGAAACGATGCCCAGGCCGGTGACTACCACTCGTTTCATGGAAGCCTCCTGATCAGAAATTCGCGGTGGAGGTGAACAAGCCGACACGCAGGTCATTGGCCTGGTAGATGTCGCGACCGTCGACCGAGACGGTGCCGTCGGCGATGCCCAGGATCAACCGCCGGGTAATGATCCGCTTGAGGTTGATCCGGTAGGTGACCTTGTCGGCATCCGGCATGATCTGTCCCGAGAACTTGACCTCGCCGCAGCCCAGCGCGCGTCCGCGGCCCGGATGGCCCAGCCAGCCGAGGTAGAAGCCGACCAGCTGCCACATGGCATCCAGGCCAAGGCAGCCAGGCATCACCGGGTCGCCCCGAAAGTGGCAGTCGAAGAACCACAGGTCGGGGTGAATATCCAGTTCGGCGATCAACTCGCCCTTGTCGTACTCACCGCCGGCCTCGTGAATCTGCGTGATGCGATCGAGCATCAGCATGTTGGGAGCCGGTAGCTGGGCGTTGCCCGGGCCGAACAGTTCGCCGCGGCTGCACGCCAGCAGTTCTTCGTAGCTGAAAGAGTGTTGCTTGGTCACTGAGTCATTCCGAGAATCCGAGTTGTTGTGCCACGCACTCGGCGCAGACGGGGCTAGTTTACTGGCACCGCGAGGTGAATGCACGCCGGCCCCAAGGCTAGCGGGGGTGATGGCGTCGCGCAATGCCGACATTAGTGGCCTAGCAGCCTGTCGGACTTAACGCTGATCTGCTGCGAAACCCGGGCTTTCAGCCAATTTCATTCGCTCTGATTCGTTAAATAGCGCGCTATTCGCCTCATCAGATCGATCAACTTGTCTCGAAATCCGCTTTTCTCGCGACGATCGGTCAAATCCGACAGACTGCTAGCAGCTTGCGCCAGACTTGACGCGCGGGGCATGATGCCAGTATTTGTCGCGCGAATCCCACCTTCAAGACGAGCAGCCATGTGGCCCACCTTCACCCTTAATCGCCCGCTGACCTGGATGGGCCTGGCCGCCTTGGCGGCGATGAGCTGGCTGCCGCTGGTGTCGCTGCGCATGGCCGCGCTGGCCATGGTGATGGTGGCCCTGTTCGATGGCTGGCGCCAGGTCAAGCGCGAGCATCGTCGCCGTCAGCTCAGCGAAGAGGCGCTCAAGCTGTCCGGCGATGGAGTGATCATTACCGACCGGCACAACCGCATCATCAGCGTGAACCCGGCCTTCACCCAGATTACCGGCTACACCCGCGAGGAAGTGCTGGGGCTGGATGCCTCGACGCTGTCGTCCGGGCGCCACGACAAGGCCTTCTATGAACGCTACTGGCAGACCCTGGATGCCATCGGGCGCTGGGAAGGCGAAATCTGGAATCAGCGCAAGCATGGCGATCAGTACCCCGAATGGCTGCGGGTCCAGGCGTGCACCGGCGACAAGGGCCGGATCAGCCACTACGTCGGCCTGTTCACCGACATATCCCGGCACAAGGCGCGCGAACAGGACCTGCGGCGGATCGGCTTCGAGGACCCGTTGACCGGGTTGCCCAATCGCCGCCGGCTGCACGACCTGCTGACCTCGCGCCTTCACCGGCTGCGTGCCGGCGAGGGGCTGGACATGGCGCTGATCGACATCGACGGCTTCAAGGCGATCAACGACGGCCTGGGCGTCGATAGCGGCGATCGCCTGCTGGCGCGCTTCGGCCAGCGGCTGGCGGCCTTCGTCGCCGGTGGCGTCGTCGGCCGGCTGGGCGGCGACGAGTTCATGGTGATTCGTACCACCACCTTCGACGATCACGAAAAGTGGGTCGCCGGGCTGCGCGAGCATCTCAGCGAGCCGTTCGAGATCGACAACAGCTCGCTGCGCCTGGGCCTGACCATCGGCAGTTGCCGGGCGCCCGACGACGGCAACGATTCAGGGGTGCTATTCCAGCGCCTGGAGTCGGCGCTGTACTCGGCCAAGCGCCACGGCCGCAATCACGATCGGCGCTTTCGGCCCTCGCTGGAAGTCGCCGGCGACCGCCAGCTGGCGATGGTCAACGATCTGCGCCGTGCCCTGGCCCAGGGCGATCAACTGGAACTCTATTACCAGACCCAGCACCGTCTGAAAGACGGCGACATGGTCGGGCTGGAAGCGCTGTTGCGCTGGCGCCATCCCGAGCTGGGCATGGTCTCGCCGGGGGACTTCATTCCACTGGCCGAACGTCACGGTCTGATGACCGCGCTCGGCAACTGGGTCATCGAGCGGGCCGTCGCCCAACTGGCCAGTTGGTACGCCGGCGGCATGCCGCGGGTGCCGATCTGGGTCAATATCTCGGCGCTGCAGTTGATCCAGGGCGATCTCGAGGCGCGGCTTGCCACGGCACTGGCCCGGCACCGCATGCCGGCGCGCATGCTCGGCCTGGAGCTTACCGAATCGGTGCTGCTCGACGAGCGCGCGGGGGATATCTCGCCGCGCCTCGAGGCGCTGCGCGCCAAGGGCCACCCGATCGCCATCGACGACTTCGGTACCGGCTATTCCTCGATGGCCTACCTGAAACGCCTGCCGATCGACAAGCTCAAGCTCGATCGTGCCTTCATCCGGGCGTTGCCCGAGGATGTCGCCGATGCCGCCATCGTGTCTGCGGTGCTGGCGATGGCCGAAGGGCTGGGCCTCGAAGTGGTCGCCGAGGGCGTGGAGACCCAGGCCCAGCGCGATTTCCTGGTCGCCCACGGCTGCCCGATCACCCAGGGCTTCCTGTTCGCCCGGCCGGAGCCGGCCGAGGCCATCGAGGCGCGCTATCTGAAGGCCGCGTCGAGTGCTGCGCTCAAGTCCTCGTCGACGACCTGAGCGAGCGCTGGCGCAGACTCATGGCTGGCCGGTGAGCGGCCCGCGCCGTGCCCCGGGCTTGGCCAGCAGCAACTGGCAGGTGCCGATCGAACGCTCCAGAAAGCCGCCCTCGCAATAGCACAGGTAGTAGCGCCACAGACGGATGAAGCGCTCCTCGTAGCCGAGCCGGCGCACGCTTTCAAGATTGGCCTCGAAGCGCTCGCGCCACTCGCGCAGGGTGCGTGCATAGTGCGGACCGATCTCCTCGAGATCGAGCAGGTTGAATGTGGTGTGCCGCGCCAGCCCCGTGAGGATCGCGCTGTGCGACGGCAAAAAGCCGCCCGGAAACACATGGCGCTTGATGAAGTCGACCTCGCGCTTGGCGGCTTCGAAGCGCTGATCACGAATGGTGATCGCCTGCAGCGCGGCGAGGCCATCGTCGCTGAGCAGCCGATCCAGCGTCGCCAGGTAGGTGCCCAGGTACTGGTGGCCGACAGCCTCGACCATTTCCACCGAGACGAGCCGGTCGAAACGCCCCTCGAGCTGGCGATAATCCTGCTTCAGCAGCGTGATGCGATCCTCCAGCCCCTCCTCGGCGATGCGCCGGGCGACATACGCGTATTGTTCGGCGGAGAGGGTGGTGGTGGTGACGCGGCAGCCGCGGGTCCGGGCGGCATGGATCGCCAGCCCGCCCCAGCCGGTGCCGATTTCCAGCAGATGATGGTCGGCGCCGACATCGAGCGTGTCGAGCAGGCGTTCCAGCTTGCAGGTCGAGGCCTCCTCGAGACTCGCCTCGGCATGCGGGAACAGCGCGCTCGAATACATGCGATGACGGCGGTCGAGAAACAGCTCGAACAGCTCGTTGCCGATGTCGTAGTGGGCGCTGACGTTGCGGCGGGAACCGCGTGGCGTATTGCGCTTTAGCGTATGCCACGCGCCGGACAGCCAGCGGGCGAGTCGCGCGCTGCCGTTCTCGATCGAGCCGTTGACGCGCTCGAGGTTGGCGGCGAACAGCCGGATCAGCGTAACCAGGTCGTCGCTGTCCCAGTCGCCGTCCATGTAGGCCTCGCCGGCACCCACGGTGCCGCCCAGCGCCAGACGTCGCCAGGTGCGCTCGCGGTGCACGGTGACGCACGCCGCGAGCGGCCCGCCGCGGCCGAACTGGCGACACTCGCCGTCGGCCTCGATCAGCGTGATGTGTCCTCCTTCGAGTCGGTCGAGCTGGGTCAGCAGGCGTGGCTTTAGCCAGCACGCCAGCCGCTCGACGCCCGAGACGGAGGGCTTGGCGGGGCGTGGGGCGGGCGGGCGAAGCGAGGTCATGGCGAATTCTCCCGATGGCCGGAGCCGCGGCGGTGGCGAGTGTAGACCGGCGCGCGCTTGGCCCACAGGCGCAGCGCCTCGAAGTGAATCGCGGCGACGGTCTTGAGGCTCATCCACGGCTGGCGGGACAGCGTCTCGAGCAGTACCCGGCGGGTTGCCGGTCGTGCCGTCAACGTCAGGGTGGCGTCGAAATGGCGCGTGCCTGCCTGCCAGTTCTCCATGTGCAGGTAGAGGCGTTCACCGGGGGCGTTGAAGCGCCACCGGTAGTCCATGTCCATGGGATTGAACGGCGACACGTGCAGCGCCTTGGTGAACGTTGCACCGTGCAGATGACGGGCAGGATCGACGGCACAGGCGTAGACGTGGCGTTCGCCCCAGGGCGTGTTGGTGACCTCGCCGAGGACCGCGCGCAGTCGCTCGTGGCGGTCATAGGCGTAGTAGAGGGTGAGCGGATTGAAGGTCACGCCGCACAGCCGCAACTGGGCGAGCATGCACACCCGGCCATCCGCCGCCGCGGCCAGGTCGCCGCCCAGCTCGCTGGCCAGGCGCTCCTATACCGCCTGCTTGAGCGGTCGGTCGTGAGGGCCGAGGTAGTCCTCGCGGCGAAAGCGCGCCGCACCCAGCGCCGTGTTCAGATCGACGCCGCCTGCGTCGCGACGGATGCGCGAGACCGCGCAGCGCTGATGAATGCGCTCGGCGTAGCGTCGGGTCAGCGCCGGAATATAGCGGCTCGAGCCACCGGTCAGGGTCCGCCACTGCGGCCGGTCGCTGAGCGACAACAAGCCATGGTTGCGAAAGAAGCGCACGAAGAACGCCACCGGAAAGCGCGTCAGTTCGCTGATGCTCGCCGACCAGATGGCTGCGCCCATGGGCAGCAGATAATACCTGCGGAAGGCGTCGCCAAAACCGGCGGCGTCGAGATACTCGCCCAGCGTGATGGTCGGATCGAGCCGTCCGGCGTCGAGATCGTCGCTGGCCGCGCGATTGAAGCGCAGGATGTCGCCGAGCAGGCGATAGAAGGGCGGGCTGACGAGATTGCGGCGCTGGGCGAACAGCGAGCGCAGGGAATGACCATTGTATTCGAAGTCGCGGTGGGCCTCGTGCACCGAGAAGCTCATTTCGGTGGCTTGGGAGGCGACATCCAGCTCTGCCAGCAGGCGCTGGAAGTGGGGATAGGTGCGGTCGTTGAAGACGATGAAGCCGGTATCGATGGCATAATCGCGACCCGCCAGCGATACCTCGACGGTGGCGGTGTGTCCGCCCAGGCGCGGCGCGGCTTCGAACAGCGAGACCCGATGCTGCGCCGACAGGTAATGGGCGGCGCTCAGGCCGCTGATCCCGCTGCCGATCACGGCGATGCGTTGCCCGCTGGCCATTACGCGCCCGCCTGCGTACGACGCTTGCGCCCGGCGATGCGCCGCCCCAGGCGCAGGCGCAGCCCCGGCGGCAGGCTGCCCAGCAGCTTGATCAGATATGTGAAACGGCGCGGGAAATGCACGTCCAGGTCGCGCCGCTCGAGACCTTCGAGAATCGCATCGACGGCGCTATCGGCGTCGAGGCGCAGGGGCATGGCGAAATCGTTGCGCGCGGTGAGCGGGGTCTCGACGAAGCCGGGGTGAATCACGCTGACGTCGATCGCCTCGTCGGCCAGGTCGATGCGCAGCGACTCGAGGAAATGGCTGAGCGCGGCCTTGGACGCGCCATAGGCTTCGGCCCGTGGCAGCGGCAGGTAGGCCGCGGCGCTGGATACCGCGGCCAGTAGTGGCCGGCCGGCGTGCTCGTCGCGGGCGCGGCGCAGCAACGGCAGGCCGGCGTCGATGACCTTCAGCGCGCCGTGCAGGTTGACCTCCAGCACGCGCTCGATCAGCGCCAGGTCGAAGTGGCGAGCGTCGAGATATTCGCAGGTACCCGCGTCGTGGAGCAGCAGGTCGAGGCCGGCGAAGGCCGTGTCGATGCGGCGGGCGGCCTCGGCGACCGAGCCGTGGTCGGTGATGTCGCAGGGCACGACCAGTGCGTCGGGGTAGCCGCTGGCCAGTCGCTCGAGCGGCTCGCGACGCCGCGCGCTGAGCGCCACGCGGTGGCCCTGCGCGAGCAGTCGCCGGGCCAGCGCCAGGCCGATGCCCGAGCTGGCGCCGGTCAGCCAGATGCGCCGCTGTCCGCTCAATACTGTCATCTCGATCCTCCTCATCAGCGGGGCGCTCGACGAGCGAGCTGCGGTTCAGGCCAGGCGCCGCTTGAGCCAGCGAATAGCCGTACCGAACAATGGCAGGTGCTCATAGAGCAGGGCGCCGGCATCGAAGTAGTCGTGGTGTTCGCAGACCCGATCGCCCCGGAAGCGCAATCGCGAACAGCCCTCTACCGCTACCTTACGGCCGCTGGCCAGCTTTGGATGCACCAGGGTCAAGGTCCAGCAGACGAACGCCTGATCGGCGTGTCGCTGACGCTGGGTAAACTCGAAATGGATGTATTCGAGCCTGGCGTAGAGCGCGTCGAAGTAGCCGGTCAGTGCCGCGAGGCCGTCGATCCGCTGGAATGGATCGATGAAGCGGATATCCTCAGTGTAAATCTCGGGCAGATTCTTTGTACAGCTTTTGTCCAATTTTTTGTAGAAGGTGCAAAAGGCCTCCAATGGCGGGTCGATGACCATCGCTTTCTCCTTGTCGTATTAAGACGGTGCGCCGCCTTGCGCCGGCGGGTCAGACGTTGGCAAGCGCCTTGAAGGCGTCGAGCGCCCGCAGGCGAGCGGCCTTGTGATCGACGATCGGCGCCGGGTAGCCGTTGGTGCCGAGGCCATCGCGCGGCGGGGCGTGGCGTGCCCTGGCCGGCAAGTCGGCGAGCTCGGGCAGGTAGTGCGCGATGAATCGGCCGTCGGGATCGAAGCGGCTGGCCTGAGTGGTGGGGTTGAAGATGCGGAAATAGGGCGCCGCATCGGTGCCCGTGGAGGCCGCCCACTGCCAGCCGCCATTGTTGGCGGCGAACTCGCCGTCGACCAGGTGACCCAGGAAGAACGCCTCGCCACGCCGCCAGTCGATCAACAGGTGCTTGGTCAGGAACATCGCCGTCACCATGCGCAGGCGATTGTGCATCCAGCCGGTCTGCACCAGCTGGCGCATCGCTGCGTCGACCAGCGGATAGCCGGTACGCCCCTCGCACCAGGCGGCGAAATTCGCGTCGTCGTGACGCCAGGCGAGCTTGTCGGTATGCGTCTGGAAGGGCCGGTAACGGCACACCTCGGGAAAGCCGACGACGATGTGCTGGTAGAACTCGCGCCACACCAGCTCATTGATCCAGCTGGTCAGTCCCTTGTCGCCATCGCCGAGATGACCGTCGTTCTCGCTCATCGCAGCCTGCAGGCACTGGCGCGGCGAGAGCATGCCCAGCGCCAGGTAGGGCGACAGCTCGCTGGTACCGGCCAGCGCCGGACGGTCGCGTTGTTCGGCGTAGTGGCGCGCACGAAAGCGCAGAAAACGCGCCAGCCGGTCGGCGGCGGCTTCCTGGCCGGCGGGCCACAGCGCGGCATCGACCGGGCGCTCCGGGTATTCGGGCGCCTCGGGCAGGGGATCGCCGGCGATCGGCTGGCGAGTCTGGGGAGCGGGCGTATCGCGCAGCGCCAGGCGCGCGGCGTCGATGCGGCGGTGCCAGGCCTTGGCGAACGGCGTGAAGACCCGGTAGTAATCGCCCTGGCCGCTAAGCAGTTCGCCCGGTTCGAAGGCCAGCCCGTCGGTGTAGCCGTGCACGCTGAGCCCGATCGCCTGGCAGGCGTCGCCCACCGCGGCGTCGCGGCGACGCTCGTCGAGCGGGTATTCGCGATTGAAGTGCAGCGCCTCGGCATGGTGTTCGCGGGCCAGCGCGACGAGCGCCTGCGGCGCGGCCTCGAAGCGCCCGATGTCGCGCTGGACGAGCGGAATGTTGAGCCCGGCCAGGGCGTCGCGCAGCGCCTTTACACCGCGGCGCAGGAAATCGATCTTGTTGGCGCCGTGGCCATGCCCGCGCCACTGCTCGGGGCAGTGCAGGAAGACCGCGATCACCGGGCCGCGCCGAGCTGCGGCGGCCAGCGCGGTGTTGTCGAGGGTGCGCAGGTCGCTGCGAAACCACATCAATTGGCGGGCCATTGACGCCTCCTGTCGCCGGCATGGGCCGGCTGGGTCAGTCGAGTATATTGCGCAGACGCTCGATCGCCGCGACCGGCATGTCGCCGAGGGGCTGGATGACGCTGGTTTCGAGCTCGGTCGCGCGTATGTGTGTGACCGGGCCGGCCAGGCAGAGCGGCGCCTTGAGCTGCCCGGCGAGCCGCGGCAGGTGGCGGCGCATCAGTTCGTTGCCTTCGGCGCGGTCGCTGGTCAACAGCAGCGCGGCGGCACCCAGGCGTTCCATGACCAGCGTCCACTCGCCGAGCGGCGCCGGCGTGTCGAACAGCTGGATGCGGTAGCCGGCGGCGCTGGCAGCCAGCGCCAGCAAGAGTACGCCCAGCCGGTCGGCCTCGTCGGATAGCCGCGAGAGCAACAGCAAGGGTCCATGCACGTACTGATTGGCGTGATACAGGCGCGTTCCGACACGCGTGCGCAGAAAGCTTTCCAGCAGCTGGCGCTGCACGGCGGCGCCCAACTGGTCATGCCAGCGCTCCTCGAGTTGCTTGACGACCGGCTGCCAGATCTCCATCAGGCAGACCTCGGCGGGATAGAGCGCCAGGGCCTGGTTGAACAACCCTTCGAGGCCCTGCACATCGAGCGCCTCGACCACCGCTATCCATTGCTGGCGCTGGCCGACCCAGTCGCCCTCGTCGATCGCGATCTGCTCGGTCTTGTCGGGACGGTCGAGCAGATCGCGCACCTGGCTGACCGGTACGCCGCGGTCGAGCCAATGGAGAATGCGCTCGACGCGCTGGATGTCCTCGCGGGCGTAGAGCCGGTGCCCCTTGGGGGTGCGTTGCGGGCGGATCAAGCCATAGCGGCGCTCCCAGGCGCGCAGCGTCACCGCGTTGACGCCGGTCAAGCGCGAGACTTCGCGAATCGGATACAGCGCCGAGCCGGCGTGTCCCATGGGCTGGTCATTGATCATGCGCACGCGTGTCCCTAGCTGTCTGGCGATACCGCCTCTGGTCCCGGAAGCGGTCGTGTCCTGTACATAGCGGCGATGCCGACAGGAGTGGATTAAGAGTTATACAAAATAATGGCTTTGTACAACTGTTCCCGTTTATATGGCTGATGCGGCGTCGGCCTGCACTGGCCTGCACTAGGCGTGGCTGGGCAAGTGCGACGGCCACTGACTAGACTATCAGAGACGTACAATAGCCGTATAACTCGACACGCACCGAATCGCGGCAGAGGCTCGCTCAGCCAGGCATCCGCCCGCAGCGTTCGATACGTGTCGCCGGTTCATCCGCGACGCCGCCGTCGCGTCGCGATACAGGCAACGACAGGAGGCGCCATGCGTATTCTGATCACGGGAGGCAGCGGCTTCGTGGGGCGGCTACTCTGCCGGCGACTGGCGCGAGACGGCCACGAGCTGATGGTCCTGTCGCGAACGCCGGATTCGGCCAGGCAGGGGCTGCCCGAAGGCTGCGACATTCGCGACACGGTGGCCGCCTTCGCCCAGCGCGAGCCCGAGGCGATCGTCAATCTGGCCGGCGAGCCGATCGCCGGCAAGCGCTGGAGCGAGGCCCAGAAGCGGCGATTGTTCGACTCGCGGCTGAGCGTCACCCAGCAACTGGTGGATCTGTGCCGACAGTCGAGCACGCCGCCGCGGGTGATGATCTCGGGTTCGGCGATGGGCTATTACGGCGACCAGGGCCAGCGTGCCGTGGACGAGACGACCTCGCCCAACGAGGAATTTGCGCACCGCTTGTGCGCCCAGTGGGAAGCCAAGGCTCACGAGGCCGAGCGCCATGGCGTGCGAGTCGTGCTGCTGCGCACCGGATTGGTGCTCGATGCCGGCGGCGGGGCGCTGGCCAAGCTGCTGCCGGCGTTCAGGATGGGCCTGGGTGGACGTTTCGGCGACGGCCGTCAGTTCATGCCGTGGATCCACCGCGAGGATCACGTACGCAGCATCGAGTTCCTGCTCGATCACGATACCCTGAGCGGTGCCTTCAATGCCTCGGCGCCGCACCCGGTGCGCAACGCCGAATTCGCCGCCACCCTGGCCCGGCAATTACACCGCCCGGCACTGATGCCGGTGCCGGCACCGCTGCTGCAGCTGGGCCTGGGCGAGATGTCGCACCTGTTGCTGAGCGGCGCCGACATGCGCCCGCGGCGGTTGCTCGACGCCGGTTTCCGCTTCAATTACGAGACCCTCGACGCGGCGCTGGCCGATATTCTCCGGCGCGGGCGCGCGGCGGCTTAGTTGCTCGCCACGCCGCTGCCGGTCGTCAGCGGCGGGTCTCGCGGTCGACGGTGACGATCACCCGCACGCCGTCCAGGCGCAGCCGCGCGCCCTCGATCGCCGCATCGAGGGCCTGACGCTCGTTGCGCAGCGCATCGAGTTCGTCCTGGCGCACCGCGGGGTTGTGACGCGCCAGGGCCTGCAGCCGTGACAGCTCGTCGTCGAGCACGCCGCGCATGCGTTGCTGGGCGGCCTCGACGATCGTCGGCAGCTCGCGCTCGGCCTCGAGCTCGCCTTTTTCCAGCAGCTCGCGCAGCTGAGCGTGGCGCGACTTGATCAGGTCGCGGGCGACCGCCTTCTTGACTTTCTGCAGGTTCTTGGCCAGCCCGCTGAACGAGACCTTGGCGGACAAATTGGCGCCGGATTCGTCGAGCAGCACGCGCACCGCGGTGGGCGGCAGGAAGCGATCGACGTGCAGGCGTTTGGGGGCCGGGCAATCGGTGACGAAGACCAGCTCGGCCATCAGCCGCCCGGCGGGGATCGATGGATGATCGAGCAGCGCCAGCGCGGTGTTGCCCAGCGTGCCGGTGAGAATCCGGCCCATCAGTTCGCGGATCAATGGATGTTCCCACGACAGATGCTGGACGTCGTCGCGGGCCAGTGCCCGCTCGCGGGAACGGGTCGCGGTAAAGCCCTCCTCACCCTTGGCCAGCCCCGGCAGGCCGTCGAGCATGTGCGGCCCGGCGCGCAGGTGGACGAGCTGGCTGCCGAGCTCCTGGCTGTCGACGCCGAAGATATCCAACGCCTGATCCAGGTAGCGCGGCAGCGCGCGGTCGGCGTCGAGTTCGCGGATCGACGCGGCGACCGTTGCGGCGCGCTCACCGCGGCAGGCGTTGAGCTCGAGCAGGCGGTTGCGCCCGGCATCGCGCTCGGCCAGGCGGGTCTCGAACAGCGCGCGGGTCTCGTCGATCACCGCCTCGAGGGCGTCGTCGTCGAGCAGCGCTTCGGCCAGCGCGTCGCCGAACGCCGCGTAGAGTTCGCTGCCCACGCCGTGCGGCGCGTCGAAGGCATCCATGCCCTCGCGATACCAGCGCAACAGCCGCTCACCGGGGCTGCCGGCGAACACCGGCACGTGGATCTCGATGGCGTGGCGCTGGCCGATGCGATCGAGGCGACCGATGCGCTGCTCGAGCTGGTCGGGCAACTGGGGCAGGTCGAACATCACCAGGTGGCGGCAGAACTGGAAGTTGCGCCCCTCGGAGCCGATCTCCGAGCACACCATGACCTGGCTGCCGTCCTCCTCGTCGGCGAAGGACGCCGCGGCGCGGTCGCGCTCGACCAGCGTCAGCCCTTCGTGGAACACCGGCGCATGGATGCCGCCGAGCACGCGCAGCGCCTCGGCCAGCTCGACGGCGGTGGCGCGGTCGTGGGCAATCACCAGCGTCTTGTCGCGGCCGACCCCGGTGAGGTGTTCAAGCAGCCAGGTGACGCGCGGGTCGATCTGCCACCAGGGCTCGGCATTGAACGGATCGTCGCCCGGCGAAACGTCGCTCAGCGCGCGGTAGGTGGTGTCGAGATAGAGCATGAGATCGGGGTGGTCGAGGCCGGTCTCGATCAGCAGCTCGTCGAGGTGGTCCTCGTCGCGCTCGAGCTTGCGCAGCACCCGGCGATAGGCCGAGGGCGCCTCGAGCCGGGCGACGTGCAGGTGGCGCGGGGGAAAGCCGCCGACGTGGCGCCGACTGTTGCGAAACATCACTCGGCCGGTGCCGTGGCGGTCGAGCAACTGCTCGCGCAGCTGAGCGCGGGCGGAGCGCTGCTGGGCGGCGTCGCTCTGCGGGTCGGCCAGGGTCGCGAGCAGCGCCTGGCTGTCGGCATCGTCGATCACCGCGGCGGCGCTGGATTGCGCCGCGGCGTCGCCGGGCAACCGCTCGAGCGCGTCGATCGCCTCGGCGACCTGTACGTAGCCGGCCTCTTCGGCGCGAAAGCGCGCCAGGTCATGATAGCGGTCGGGGTCGAGCAGACGCAGCCGGGCGAAGTGGCTGTGCATGCCCATCTGCTCGGGAGTGGCGGTGAGCAGCAGCAGGCCGGGCACGGCGCGCGCCAGGCGCTCCACGCAGTCGTAGCCGGGGCCGCTGGCCGCCGGCGACCAGTCGAGATGGTGGGCCTCGTCGACGATCAGCAGGTCCCAGGCGCAGGCCTCGGCCTGGCGTTGGCGGTGCGGGTTGGCGAACAGCCATTGCTGGCTGGCCAGGATCAGCTGGCCGGCGTCGAACGGATTGGCCTCGCCGTGGGCCTGGCTCTGCTGCTCGTCGAGCAGCGTGACATCCAGGGCGAAGCGCCGCAGCAGCTCGACCAGCCATTGGTGGGTCAGACTGTCGGGGACCAGGATCAGCGCGCGCTCGGCGCGCCCGTTGAGCAGCAGGCGGTGCAGGATCAGCCCGGCTTCGATGGTCTTGCCCAGGCCGACCTCGTCGGCGAGCAGCACCCGCGGGGCGTGACGCCGCGAGACTTCGTCGGCGATGTACAGCTGGTGGGGGATCAGGTCGATCTTGGGTCCGGCCAGGCCGAGCGCCGGATTCTGGCTGATGCGATGATGATGGTGCAGGGTGCGAAAGCGCAGGTCGAACCAGTCGTTGCGGTCGACCTGACCGGTCAGCAACCGGTCGCGGGCCTGGTTGAACGGCATGCGGTCGGAGAGCTCGGTCTCGGAGAGTTCGTGCCACTCGCCGGCAGCGTCCTGGCCGATATAGACCACCAGGCCGTCGCGCTCCTTGGAGTCGTCGACGCTCAGCTGGCTGCCGTCGGCGGACTCGATACGGTCGCCGCTGCCGAACATCACCCGGGTCAGCGGCGCCTGGCGCACGCTGTAGGTGCGCGTCTCCTGGCTGGCCGCGAAAAGCACGGTGACGCTGCGCGCATCGACGTTGAGGATGGTGCCCAGGCCCAGGTCGGCCTCGCCGTCGCTGATCCAGCGCTGACCGGGAATGAATTCGCTCATGGTGCCTCGGATGCTCAGGAATACGGTGCGTTGCGTCCCGGCCGCCGGCGATGGCGGGCGGCCGGTCGGCGACGGGGCGCGTATGGTACAGCAATCTCCAGCGGCAATTAAGCGCTTAACGGTCGAGCCAGGCGTCGAGCTGGGCGCGGCCGAATTCGCCGACATGGCGGGTCAGCAGCCTGCCGTCGGCCGAATAGAACAACGTGGTCGGTAATCCGGGGGCCTGGCTGAGCGCTGTCAGCCGCTGACGCGGGTCGAGCAGCGTCAGCGGCAGGTCCAGGGCCTGTCGGTCCAGGTAGCGCGCGACCTCGAGCAGGCTCTCGCCCTGGTTGACCGTCACCACCCGCACATCGCCGCGCTGCGCAGCCTCGGCGAGCAGCGCCAGCTCACGCCGACAGGCCGGGCAGCCACTGGCCCAGAGGTTGATCAGCAGCGGCTTGTCCGCGAGCTCGGCAAGTGCCACCCGGTCGCCGTCGAGCGCGTCGAGAGTGATGGTGGGCAAGCGTTGCAGGGTGGCCTCCGAAGCGAGCGGTTGCCAGGCCATCAGCCCGGCCCACAACCCGGCAGCAACGATCAGCAGGCCCTGGGCGGTGAATGCCTGGCGAGGCCGGCGACGCAGCGACCACGACGTCCAGGCCGCGCCGGCCAATAAGCCCGCGAGCGGCAGATAGCCGGGTTGCCACAGCTTGAAGGCATCGAGCGGCGCGGCGCGATAGCTGTCGGCATGGAGCAGCACGTAGCCCAGCCGCGCGCCAAACAGCGCAGCGAGCAACAGGCCGTTGAACCAGCGGCCGCGTTGCGTGGCGGGCAGGCGCAGCAGCAATGCGCTGGCGAGCAGCAGCGACCCGGCGCTGACGAAGGCGTACAGGCGCGGCAGGGCGATGAGCAATGGCCCGAGGGCGATGGCGTCCATGAGCGACAAGGTTCCATGCGGGACGGCGGACGGGCGCGTCGTCAGCGCTGTGCTGGCAGGCTACAATGGCCAGCCTACGGGGCCGCGGCCCCGCTGTCATCCGCCCTGATCATCGCACGACGCTACGTTGCGTCACCGGAGTCGCTGTCATGGCCAAGCGCTACGATGGCCTGCGCGCCCTGGCGATCGCCAGCCAGGCGCTGGGCTTCATCCTGATCATTACCCTGGAAACCGTGCTCGGCGACGCCGCGCGGCCCTGGCAGGGAGCAACGCTGGCGGCGATGCTGCTTGCCGCGCTGAGCATCGCGGGGATCCGCCAGTACCGTTACAACCGCGGCCGCAAGGCGGCGGAGCGCGCCCGGCGCGGCGCGGCGCGCCGTGAGCGCGAATCCGCGGATTGAGCGCTTTCGCGGCTGACGATCAACCTGCGCACCCAACGCGATACGCTCCTTGTCGCTCACCGCCGGCGTTCATTCATTGGCAAGCGATACTTGTGCCAACCGGCGCTGATTCAGGAATGTACCACTGCTGATCAGCGCAATCCGCCTATCGGCTTTGGCTAGCGACCCGCCGCCTCGGCGGATGCGCGCCGGTCGAAGCGGGCGAAGAGCTGCCCGGCGCCCCCGTCGACGTCCTGCTGATAATAGAGACTGGCCAGCGACAAGCCGACCGGGGCAGCGAGCGCCGGGCCTTCGAGCAGGCTCTGGTAACGCTCGCCGCCGATCATCGTCAGGCGCTGGGTGACGAACAGCGTATCCAGCACGCCATGGCGCAGCAGCGAATGCAGTGAATAAGGACCGGCCACCGAATAAATCCGCCGGTAGCCGCGCTCGCCGAGTCGCCGGACGACCTGGCATATGTCGAGCTCGCCGGTGATGCTGGCGGCGTCCGGCTCGGCGTCCAGGCCGATCACTTCGGCCCCCTGGGCGGCCAGGCGATCGCGCCGCTCGGCGCTGATCAGCGAGCGGGCGATGAAGATCAATACCCGCCGGCCCTGCTCGAGCAGCGTCTCGGGTAGCGGGAAGTCGAGCGTATTGCTGAGCACCACCACATCGGACTGAGGCCGCAAGCCCTGGGTGCGGCGCCACGCCAGCAGATCGCTGAAGGCCGGGTCGTCGGCCACCGGCAGCGCGGCCTGGGCGCGCCCTTCGGCCAGCTGGCGGAAGTAGCGTCCACCGATCAGCAGGGCGTCGGCGCGTGCCGCAAGCTCTTGATAGAGCCGCCAGTCATGGCGGTTGGCGACGCTCGTCGGCACCTCGTCGTGGCCCGCGGCGTCCTCCACGGCGACCCGGCCATCGAGGCTGGTGACGAAGTTGCTGTAGACGAAGGGGATGGCGTGCGGGGCGTGATCGAGCGGCGTGTCGAGATAGAGCCCTTCCAGCGTGCATGCCTGCGTGGGGGCGGGATAGAGCCTGAGGAGTGTCATGGCCGTGCTTTCCAAATGCTTTCCAGGTCGATTCGATGGCGACTGCGAATGGCACGATAGCACGCGCATCGGCGCCGCGTTTGGCGCCGAGGATGACTATTTTCATACTTTTGGCTCGCCGCCAGCGGCTATCTTGAGCATAACGCTGTAGCAGGTATGGCCCATGCGACGGGTCGCCTGTCGGGTGGGGCGGCTGCTTGGCGATAGTGGCCGCGAGGCGGCGTTCCGTTCTCGCACGAGATCACTCACAGGCGACCCGTTCGGGTGCCAGGGAGGCAGCGATGGATGCGCGCAACGTCTTCGTCGTCGGGCTCAATGCGTTCAATCGCGAGCGTCTCGAGCACCTCCGCGGCGCCAGCGAGTACCGTTTTCATGGCGTGATCGAACCGGAAGCGGTCTACGACACCGAAATATTCCCCATCGAGGCCATGCTGAACCAGGCCACGGCGCAACTGGACGCCTTCGCGGGGCGCATCGACGCCATCGTCGGCTACATGGACTTCCCCGTCTCGACCATGCTGCCGTTGCTGTGCGAGCGCTACGCCACACCGACCGCCAGCCTCGAGAGCCTGCTCAAGTGCGAGCACAAGTACTGGAGTCGGCTGACCCAGCGCGAGGTGATCGGCAATTACATCCCGCGCTTCACCGCCTTCGACCCATTCGACGATAGCGCGCTGTCGCGTATCGGCGAGGCGGGGCTGTACTTCCCGTTCTTCGTCAAGCCGATCAAGTCATCGGGCTCGCGGCTGGGCTTTCGCATCGACAGTCCCGAGGACTTCGGTGCCGCGATCGCCCGGTTGCGCGAGGATATCGGGCTGATTTCCGAGCCGTTCAACTTCATCCTCGAACAGGCCAACCTGCCCGACGCGGTACGCGCGGTGGACGGCGGCTTCTGCATGGCCGAGGAGATCATCGGCGGCTGGCAGTGCACGGTGGAAGGCTACGTCTTCCAGGGCGAGGTGGTGCCCTACGGCATCGTCGATTCGATTCGCTACCCGCAGGTGTTGAGCTTCTTCTACTACCGCTACCCCTCGCGCTTGCCGACTCACATCCAGGACAAGATGCGCGAGCTGACCACCACCATCATGACCCATATCGGCTACGACAACGCCGCGTTCAACGTCGAATTCTTCTGGGACGAAGTCCAGAACCGCATCTGGCTGCTCGAGATCAACACGCGCATTTCCCAGTCGCACTGCGATCTGTTCGAGAAGGTCGACGGGGTCAGCCATCAGCAGGTCAGCGTCGACCTGGCGCTGGGCCAGCGCCCCGACATGCCCACGGCAGAGGGCGCTTACGAGGTGGCGGGAAAGTTCTTCTATCGGGTGTTCTTCGTCGATGCCGTGGTCACGCGGGTACCCAGTGTTCAAGAGATCGACGCGTTGCAGCAACGCTTCCCGGGGTGCGTGATCGCCCTGCAGGTCGGCCTCGGTACCCGGCTTTCCACGTTGCCCGAGCAGGACAGCTACAGCTTCGCGCTGGCGCACATCTGGATGGGCGCCGACAGCGACGAGGCGCTGCTCGCCGACTACACCGCGCTTGCCGAATCGCTGACGTTCGAATTCGAGGAGGTCATTGGCTGAACGCCGCGCGGCGCTTCGCCTACCCTGAAAGCATCCATGCCGAATAACGACACGATAAGGGACCGCCATGCGCATCGTCAGCGACTTTCCACGCCGGGTTCACGAAGAGGAGACCTGGATCACGCTTGCCGACGGTTGCCGGCTGGCGGTACGCATCTGGCGGCCGGTGGATGCCGAACAGCGGCCGGTACCGGCGATCCTCGAATACCTGCCTTACCGCAAGCGTGACCTGACCGCCCAGCGCGATGCCCAGACCCACCCCTACTGGGCCGGTCACGGCTATGCCGGGGTGCGCGTCGACATTCGCGGCAGCGGCGAATCGGATGGCGTGCTAACCGATGAGTACCTGCAGCAGGAGCTCGACGACGGTGTCGAGATTCTCGACTGGCTGGAACGCCAGCCGTGGTGCGACGGCAACGTGGGGATGATCGGCATCTCATGGGGCGGCTTCAACGGCCTGCAGATCGCCGCTCTCCAGCCGCCCCAGCTCAAGGCGGTGATCACGCTGTGCTCCACCGACGACCGCTACGCCGACGATGTTCACCACATGGGCGGCTGTCTACTCGGCGACAACCTGTCGTGGGCCTCGACGATGTTCGATGCCAACGCCAGCCCGCCCGACCCGGCGCTGGTCGGCGAGCGCTGGCGCGAGCTGTGGCAGCAGCGCCTGGAAGGCAGCGGCCTGTGGCTGGCGACCTGGCTGGCCCATCAGCGCCGCGACGCCTACTGGAAGCATGGCTCGGTGGGCGAGGACTTCGCGCGGATCCGCTGCCCGGTCTACGCCGTGAGCGGCTGGGCCGATGGCTACTGCAATGCCGTGTTCCGCCTGCTGGAAGGGCTCGACGTGCCGCGCAAGGGCCTGGTCGGGCCCTGGGCGCACAAGTACCCGCACCTTGGCGTGCCGGGCCCGGCGATCGGTTTTCTGCAGGAGACGCTGCGCTGGTGGGATTACTGGCTGAAAGGCCAGCAGACCGGGATCATGGATGAGCCGATGCTGCGGGTCTGGATGCAGGATTCGGTGCCGCCCTCGGCGCGCTACGAGGTGCGCCCCGGACGCTGGGTCAGCGAGCCGAGCTGGCCGTCGCCGACGATCGTGCCTCAATCCTTTCGCCTGACCAGCGGCCACGATCTGGTCCCCGATGTCGCCCAGATCGCCGCCGCGCCGGGCGCCGCCGCGCCCGAGGTCGACGACGTTCCGCTGACGATCCGTTCGCCGCTGTTCGTCGGCCTCTACGCCGGCAAGTGGTGTTCCTACAATGCGCCCCCCGACCTGCCCCACGACCAGCGCGACGAGGATGGCGGCGCGCTGATCTTCCAGACCCGGCCGCTCGGCGAGACGCTGGAGATCTGCGGCCAGCCGGTGGCCGAGCTCGAACTCGAGGCCGACCAGCCGGTGGCGATGATCGCCCTGCGGTTGAACGACATCGCCGTGGACGACAAGGCCACCCGGGTCTCGTACGGCCTGCTCAACCTCACCCACCGCGACAGCGACGAGCATCCCGAGCCGCTCGAGCCGGGCAGGCGCTACCGGGTGCGCATCCCGCTCAAGCACATCGCCCAGCAGTTCCCGGTAGGGCATGCCTTGCGACTGTCGCTGTCGAGTAGCTACTGGCCGCTGGCCTGGCCCTCGCCACGGCCGGTGCGTTTGACCCTGCATCCGGCCTCGAGCCGGCTGATCCTGCCGTGCCGCGAGCCCAACCCGGCCGAGGAGGCGGCATTGCCGGCCTTCGCCATGCCGGAAGGCGCGCCGCCGCTGGCGTGCACGCTGATCCAGCCGAGCCAGGAGGCCTGGCGGGTGATCCGCGATCTGGCCAACGATCGCACCACCCTCGAGGTGGTCAACGACGCAGGCGTCTATCGGCTCGACGACATCGACCTGGAGCTCGCCGTGCGGGTCACCGAGCGCTACAGCTATGCCTACGGCAATTACGACAGCCTCAGCGGCTGGACCGAATGGGAGCGCCATTTCCGACGCGGCGACTGGCAGGTGCGCACCGTGACCCGCACGCTGATGACTTCGGACGCCGACAACTTCCGCCTGCGCGCCACCCTCGACGCCTACGAAGGCGATAGCCGGGTATTCGCCAAGAGCTGGGACGAGGAAATACCTCGCGACCTGGTTTAGCGTTCGCCACCAGGTCGCGAGTAGCGCGGCGGGTCAGTGCAGTTGACGTTCGCAGACCTCCCGGTTGGCCTGGACCGCCTCGGGGTAGGTCGGGTAACGATCGATCTCGCGGACCTTGCCGCCGGTGGTTTCCAGCAACAGCCAGTAGTCCGGCTGCTGGAGGCGACCGCGGGGGGCGAGCGTGGCGGGGGTGATCTTGAAGCTTCGCTGGGTCATGACAGCCTCCATTCCGATTACATAAGTACACAATCAGCATGGAAGAGTTACGCGCGCTGAGAAACATGGTTTTCTAAACGAAAAATAACGGCTTGGCGATCAGGACGATGAGCTGGAAAGTATCGGCTTTCTGATCCGGCGCTGACGACGCGAACGGCTTCTGTCATCGAAGGGCACGCCTGGACGCCCAGATCTCCTTCATGGGGCACTTCGAGCTACTGAATCTATTGGTGGCCTGGTTCTCGATCTTCTTCTCGACTCAACGGGCCTCCGGCTGCGCGCCGGGCGCCGCGCGTTGAAAGGCCGTCAGCGTGTCGCAGCGCTCGGCGATGCGCCGGATCGTCGGGTAGGCGCTCAGCTCGCACTCGAAGCGCCGGGCATTGAAGACCTGCGGCACCAGGCAGGCGTCGGCCAGGGTCGGCGTGTCGCCGTGGCAGAATGCGCCGTTGGCGGACGAATCGGCGAGCAGCGCCTCCAGCGCGCCGAAGCCTTCGGCGATCCAGTGCCGATACCAGCCGAGCTTGGCGGTCTCGTCGAGGCCCAGCTCGCCGGTCAGATACTTGAGCACCTTGAGGTTGTCGAGCGGGTGGATCTCGCAGGCGACGACCTGAGCCAGCGCGCGTACCCGGGCGCGCCCCTCGGCGTCCGTGGGTAGTAACGGCGGTTCGGGGTGACGCTCGTCGAGGTATTCGCAGATCGCCAGCGACTGGGTCAGCCGCGTGCCGTCATCGGTCTCGAGCGTCGGCACCAGCCCTTGGGGATTGCGGGCGAGGTTGTCCGCGCCGCGCTGCTCGCCGCCGGTCAGATCGACCGCGATCTGGTCGTAGTCCAGCCCCTTGAGATTGAGCGCGATGCGCACCCGGTAGGCCGCCGATGAGCGAAAGTAACCGTAGAGTTTCATCCTGGCCTCCGCTCACTTCGTCGGGTACTGGACGACCCGCTGGTCGATGGCGCCGAAGATGCTGTCGCCCCGCTGGTCGAACATCTCGATGCGCACCCGGTCGCCGAAGCGCAGGAAGGGGGTGGTGATCTCGCCGTGCAGGATCTTCTCGACCATCCGCACCTCGGCCAGGCAGCTGTAGCCGACCCCACCCTCGGCGACGGGCTTGCCGGGGCCGCCGTCGGCGCCGGGATTGGAGACGGTGCCCGAGCCGATGATCGCTCCGGCGCCCAGCTGGCGCGTCCTGGCGGCATGCGCGACGAGCTGCGGAAAGCCGAAGATCATGTCGGGGCCCGCTTCGGGCTCGCCGAACTTCTCGCCGTTGAGGTGCACGGTCAGCGGCCGATGGACCCGGCCGTCGCGCCAGGCATCGCCCAGCTCGTCGGGGGTCACGGCGATCGGCGAGAAGCTCGATGCCGGCTTGGCCTGGAAGAAGCCGAAGCCCTTGGCCAGCTCGCCGGGAATCAGCCCGCGCAGGCTGACGTCGTTGACCAGCATGACGAGCTTGATGTGCTCGGCGGCCCGCTCGGGCGAAACGGCCATCGGCACGTCGTCGACGATCACCGCGAGCTCGCCTTCAAGGTCGATGCCGTGCTCCTCGCTGAGCGCCTCGATATCCTCGCTCGGTGCCAGGAAGCTGTCGCCGCCACCCTGGTACATCAGCGGGTCGCTCCAGAACATCTCGGGCATCTCGGCGCCGCGCGCCTGGCGCACCAGTTGCACGTGATTCAGGTAGGCCGAGCCGTCGGCCCAGTGATAGGTCCGCGGCAAGGGTGAATGCAGCGCGCTCATGTCGAGATCGAAGGCGTCCGCGGCCTGGCCGGCGTTGAGTTCGCCATAGACGGCGTCTAGCCGGGGAGAAAGGGTTTCCCAGTCTTCGATGGCCTGCTGCAGGGTGGCGGCGATCTGCGGCACGCGTACGGCACGGGTCAGGTCGCGGGAGACCACGATCAGCTGGCCGTCGCGGCCCTGGTTGAGTGTGGCGAGTTTCATGAAACGATCCTTATGCTTGTGTCGTCGGAGATCAATCAGCGCTGGTCGGGGGTGAAGTGCGAGCGCAGCCCCGCCCACACGTCGACGTAGTCGCGCTGGCGGAAGTCGGCGTCCAGGGCGGCCGGGGTCGGCTGGTACACGTAGCGGCTCTCGAACATGAAGGCCAGGGTGTCGCCCAGGCGCTGCGGGGCCAATTCGGCGGACGTCGCCTTCCCGAAAGTCTCCGCGTCGGGGCCGTGGGGCGACATGCTGTTGTGCAGGCTCGCCCCGCCGGGCAGGAAACCTTCGGCCTTGGCGTCGTACGCGCCGTGGATCAGGCCCATGAACTCGCTCATCAGGTTGCGATGGAAGTAGGGCGGACGGAAGGTGTGTTCGGCGACCAGCCAGCGTGGCGGGAAGATCACGACGTCGATGTTGGCCATTCCCGGCGTGTCGGAGGCCGAGGTCAGCACGGTGAAGATCGACGGATCGGGATGATCGAAGCTGACCGTGTTGATGGAGTTGAAGCGCGCCAGGTCGTACTTGTAGGGCGCGTAGTTGCCGTGCCAGGCCACCACGTCCAGCGGCGAATGGTCGAGCCGGGTCGCCCACAACCGGCCCGAGAACTTGGCGACGAGCTCGAACTCGCCGGTCACGTCCTCGTAGCACGCCTCCGGACTCAGAAAGTCGCGCGGGTTGGCCAGCCCGTTGGCGCCGATCGGCCCCAGACCGGGCAGCTCGAACGGGCTGCCATAGTTCTCGCAGACATAGCCGCGCGCCGCCTCGGCACCGCCGGCGAGCCGGACCTGGAACTTGATCCCGCGCGGAATCACGGCGATCTCACCCGAAGCCACCTCAAGCACGCCCAGTTCGCTACGCAGCGTGATCGCACCCTGCTGCGGCACGATCAGCAGCTCGCCGTCGGCGTCGTAGCAGAAGCGCTCGGTCATGTCGCGGTTGAAGGCGTAGACGTGCACGCCGCAGCCGGTCTGTGCCGTGGCATCGCCATTGACGGCGATCGTCATCAGCCCGTCGATGAAGTCGGTGGGGATGTCGGGCAGCGGATGCGGATCCCAGCGCATCTGGTTGGGATCGGCGGCCGGCTCGTGCGGTGGCGCCGTGGCCCACTGGCCGCGCGCAAGCGGGCGATAGGCGCTTTGCGCCACCGAGGGGCGGATGCGGTACAGCCAGCTGCGCAGGTTGTGGCTGCGCGGGGCGGTGAATGCCGAACCGGTCAGTTGTTCGGCGTAGAGCCCGTAGGGGCAGCGCTGGGGCGAGTTCTGGCCTTCCGGCAGCGCGCCGGGCAGGGCCTCGCTGGCATGATGGTTGCGGAACCCGCTTAAGTATTCCGGTTTGTTATTCATGAGCGTTCCTCGTCATCGATACGGGCAAGACACGACCACGCCGGCATTTGGTTTCATTTGAAACTAAATCGTAGTGAGGGTGGCAGCCGCGGTCAAGGGCTGTGTTCGTGAGGTGCGGAACCTAAATCCGGCGGTCGATATGTCATCAAACGAACATCTAATGGTCAGGATCTTGTAATGCGACCACCTTTAAGATCGCGATTGTCTTTCGAACGATGGACAACCGATAACAATGCCTGATCGTTCGATCAGCGAGTCGCGGTACGGGGCCCGTGTCCGTCGACCCCAAGCTTGTACAGGAGCCTTGCATGTCTCGTTCGCTGTTTATTCCCTCCCTCGCGTGGCGCCGTGCCGCTCCGGGACTGGCCGGTACTCTGGCCGCGACACTCTTGAGCATGGGTTCGGCCCAGGCTGAAACACAGATCGAATGGTGGCACGCCATGGGCGGCACGCTCGGCGAGAAGGTCAACGAGATCGCCGCCGACTTCAACGCCAGCCAGGATGAATACGTCGTCAAGCCTGTCTTCAAGGGCAACTACACCGAAACCATGACCTCGGCGATCGCCGCCTTCCGTGCCGGCAAGGCACCGCAGATCGTGCAGATCTACGAGGTTGGCACCGCGACCATGATGTACGCCAAGGGCGCCATCGTGCCGGTCTATCAGCTGATGGCGGATGCCGACGTCGACTTCGACCCGAATGCCTACCTGTCGGCGGTCGCCGGCTACTACACCACGGCCGACGGCAAGATGCTCTCGCTGCCGTTCAACTCCTCCACGCCGGTGACCTACGTCAACCGCGACATTCTGGAGAAGGCCGGCGTCGACGAGGTGCCGACGACCTGGCAGGGCCTCGGCAAGACGCTCGAGAAGGTGGTGGGTTCCGGCGCCGCGCAGTGTGGCCTGACTACTACCTGGCCCTCCTGGGTGATGCTCGAGAACTACTCGGCGCGCAACGACATTCCCTTCGCCAGTAAGGCCAATGGCTTCAAGGGGCTGGACGCCCGCCTGCAGTTCAACGACACCGCGGTGGTCGATCATATCCAGCGTCTCAACCAGTGGCAGCAGGACGGACGCTTCGCTTACGGCGGCCGCAAGGACGATGCCGCACCCAAGTTCTACTCCGGCGAGTGCGCGATGATGATGGGCTCCTCGGCCTCCTACGCTGGGGTGCGTGACAATGCCGACTTCAACTTCGGTGTCGCGCCGCTGCCCTACGATGCTGAGGTCGTCGACACGCCCAACAACACCATCATCGGCGGCGCCTCGCTGTGGGTGCTCGACGGCGCCAGCGAGGCGCAGAAGGAGGGGGTCGCGGCGTTCTTCAAGTACCTCTCCTCGCCCGAGGTGCAGGCCGACTGGCATCAGTTCACCGGCTATCTGCCGATCACCACCGCAGCCGCCAAGCTGACCCGCGAGCAGGGGTTCTACGACGAGAACCCGGGCACCGACGTGGCGATCAAGCAGATGACCGGTTCCGAGCCCACCGAGAACTCCAAGGGGCTGCGGCTGGGCAACATGGTGCAGATCCGCGACGTGATCAACCAAGCCCTGGAGAAGATCTTCGCTGGTAACATCGGCGTTCAGGAAGGACTCGACCAGGCGGTCGAGAAGGGCAACGCGCTGCTGGCCAAGTTCCAGCGCGCCAACAGCTGATCGCCCGCCAGGTTCGGCCCGCCATCGTGAGTCGCTGGCGGGCCGGCGTGCGTTGCGGAGACCCTGAATGACCCACTTTCAACGCTATCGTTTCACTCCCTGGTTGCTGATGGCGCCGCAGCTGATCATCGTCGGGGTGTTCTTCTTCTGGCCGGCGCTGCAGGCGGTCGAACAGGCCTTCTACGTCGAGGATGCCTTCGGCCTGTCACGACAGTTCGCCGGGCTGGGCAATTTCGTGGCCGTCTTGACAAGCCCCGAATACTATAGCGCCGTGTGGACCACGGTGGTGTTTTCCCTGGCGGTGGCGCTTGGAGCGATGGCCATCGCCCTGCTGCTGGCGGTGCTGGCCGATCGCGTCATCAAGGGCGACAATGCCTACAAGACACTGCTTATCTGGCCCTATGCCGTGGCGCCGGCGGTGGCCGGCGTGTTGTGGCTGTTTCTCTTCGATCCGACCCTGGGGCTGGTGAGTGCCGGCCTCAAGGCGCTGGGCATCGGTTGGAACCACAACCTCGACGGCAGCCAGGCGTTGCTGCTGGTGATCCTGGCCTCGATCTGGAAGCAGATGAGCTACAACTTCGTGTTCTTCCTGGCCGGGCTGCAGGCCATTCCCAGGAGCCTGCTGGAGGCCGCCGCCATTGACGGTGCCGGCCCTTGGCGGCGCTTCTGGACGGTGACCTTTCCGTTGTTGTCGCCGACCAGTTTCTTCCTGCTGGTGATGAACAGCGTCTACGCCTTCTTCGACACCTTCGGCACCATTGATACTGTCACCGGCGGCGGGCCGGGCGGCGCCACCACCACCCTGGTCTACAAGGTCTACCAGGATGGCTTCGTGGGGCAGGACCTGGGAGCCAGTGCCGCCCAGTCAGTGCTGTTGATGATCCTCGTGGGGCTGCTGACGCTGATCCAGTTCCGTTTCGTCGAACGTCGAGTCGAGTACTGATGCGCTACCAACGACCCGGGCTTGATCTGGCCAGCCACCTGCTGCTGGCCATCGGTTGCGGCCTGTTCTTCCTGCCGGTGTGGCTGGCCTTCACCGCCAGCACCCATTCCATGAGCGACCTCTACGCCAACGTCGCGCCGCTGTGGGTGGGCGATGCCGGGTTGTCCAACTACGCGCGGCTGATCAACGACCCGGTGAGCGGCCTGGGCACCGACGTGCTGCGCCTGCTCGCCAACTCGCTGGTGATGGCGCTGGGCATCGCCGTGGGCAAGATCGCCATTTCGCTGCTGGCCGCCTACGCCATCGTGTTCTTCCGCTTCCCGTTGCGGCGGCTGTGCTTCTGGCTGATCTTTATCACCCTGATGCTGCCGGTGGAGGTACGCATTATGCCAACCTTCGCGGTGGTAGCCGACCTGGGGCTGCTGGACAGCTATGCGGGACTGATCCTGCCGCTGATTGCCAGCGCCACCG
This sequence comes from Halomonas sp. IOP_31, assembly GCF_021151495.1. Classification (NCBI taxonomy): domain Bacteria; kingdom Pseudomonadati; phylum Pseudomonadota; class Gammaproteobacteria; order Oceanospirillales; family Halomonadaceae; genus Halomonas; species Halomonas sp. IOP_31. Next base: position 29,972 of record NZ_JAIRBP010000027.1, read on the forward strand.
CGACCTTCCTGTTGCGTCAGTTCTACCTGACCATCCCGCCCGAGCTGGTCGAGGCCGCGCGCATCGATGGCGCGGGCCCCTGGCGTTTTCTGCGTGACATTCTGCTGCCGTTGTCGAAGACCAATCTCGCGGCATTGTTCGTGATCATGTTTATCTATGGCTGGAACCAGTATCTCTGGCCGCTGTTGATTACCACCAATGCTGACTATCTGACCGTTGTGGTCAGTCTCAAGCGTCTATTGACGACCGGTGATGCTCTGGTGCCCTGGCAGGATGTCACGGCCACCGCGATGCTGGCCATGGGGCCGCCGGTGCTGGTGATCCTGCTGATGCAGCGTTACTTCGTCAAAGGCCTGGTCGAGACAGAAAAGTAAACGCTTGCCACGGCGTGAAAGGCACCTACGAGGAATGCTGACGAGACAACTTTTATGGCAACCCTGCAACTGAGCGACCTCAAGAAACGCTATGCCAACGGCTTTGTCGCCCTGCACGGGATCGACCTGGCCGTCGAGGATGGCGAGCTGATCGTGATCGTCGGCCCCTCGGGCTGCGGCAAGTCGACGCTGCTGCGCAGCCTGGCCGGGCTGGAATCGATTACTTCGGGCGAGCTGACCATCAACGGCCGGCGCGTCAACGAACTGGAGCCCGCCGCGCGCGACATCGCCATGGTCTTCCAGAACTACGCGCTCTATCCGCACATGAGCGTGTTCAACAACATGGCCTATGGCCTCAAGAACCGCGGCGTGCCGAAGGCCGACATTCGCCGCCGGGTCAATGCTACCGCCGAGCTGCTTGACCTCGGCGCACTGCTCGAACGACGCCCGCGCCAGCTCTCGGGCGGCCAGCGCCAGCGCGTGGCCATGGGCCGGGCGATCATCCGCGAGCCCCAGGTGTTCCTGTTCGACGAGCCGCTGTCCAATCTCGACGCCAAGCTGCGCGTGCAGATGCGCCTGGAGATCCGACGCCTGCAGAAGCGGCTCAAGGTCACCTCGGTCTATGTGACCCACGACCAGACCGAGGCGATGACGCTGGCCGATCGGTTGGTGGTGATGAACGGCGGCCGGGTCGAGCAGTGCGGCACGCCGATGGCGCTCTACGACCGTCCGGCGACCCGCTTCGTCGCCGGCTTCATCGGCTCGCCGGCGATGAACTTCCTGCCGGTGACGGTCCACGATGAATGCCTGCGGCTGCCCGGCGGCGGCGAACTGACGCTGGCCACCGGGCTGAATGATGGTACCGAGCTGACGCTGGGGGTGCGTCCCGAGCACCTTGTCGCCCTGGACGAGGGTGCTGTGATTCCGGGCGAGGGTGCGCTCATCCAGGCTACGGTGGAATTGGTCGAGCCGTTGGGCGCCGATACCCTGACCTATGCCCGGATGGCGGGCCTCGACGAGCTGTTGGTGGTGCGCCTGCACGGCGAACACGCCGCCGGGGAAGGCAGCGTCCTGCGCCTGTGGCTGTCACCCGAGCGCAGCCACCTGTTCGGTGACGACGACCGCCGCATCAAGGCGCATCACGCCACCAGACCCTTGAATAAAGGATCGATCGGCCTCTGACACTAGATTATTCCAGCAATATGCTGACGTATTATGCGCCTTCCAAGCCGAACTTCTTCAGCTCACTGACGGCCGCGGAGAGCGAGTGGGCAGGTTGCTGGCGCCGATAGGTTTCTCCACGTGCGCCAGCGCTGCGAGTTCACCGGTCCAGTTCGTTGGCTGAATGCTCTCTCAGGAAAACCTTCAACGCCTGGTTCATGCGCGTCTGCCAGCCGGGCCCGGTGTCCCGGAAGGCTTCGATAACATCCGGGTCGAGGCGCAGGCTCACCTGGGCCTTGCGGCGTTCGGCAACAGGCCGGCCGCGCCTGGGCGTGAGCATCTCTTCGGCGGCTTGCTCCCCGAAGATCTCTGGCAGCGCCTCGCAAGCCGGCCTGGCTCGGCGGAAATCATCGTCGGTCCATTCCGGGGCTTCGTCGTCAATTCTTTCGGTTCATCGCACTTTGCCGGGAAATGCGGCACAGGTCATCGCGAACCAGCTCCCTCCCACAGCCCCCTGCCGGTTAGCTTGCCCTTGTGGGAGGGAATTTATTCCCGATGGCGGCGGGCACTGTACCTCCCCGGCCATGCCGGGCGCCTGCGGCGCCAATCGCGAACCACTTCCCTCCCACCGGCGTCCCCATGCTCCAGTGGGCCATCCAGGCTGGTTTGCGTGGGAGAGAGTTTATTCCCAATAGCGGGGCCTTAACGTTTCACGCTGATCCGCGAAGAACCCAAAAAAAGGCCACCGCTCTGATGAGCTAAGTGGCCGTTTTTTATTGAGATTCTCTGGTCGGAGTAGCAGGATTCGAACCTACGACCTCTGCCTCCCGAAGGCAGCGCTCTACCAAGCTGAGCTATACTCCGACGCGGTTGGGCGTGCGCCTCAACGGAGGTGCATTATACGCACTGCCAGGCGCTTGGCAACCCCCGTGCAGTGCTCAGGATTGCCGGTCCACGGCCAGCCGGGCGAGCTCCGCCATGGTGTCGCGATAGCGGCTCGGCGCCAGCGTATCGAGCTGTTTCAGCGCACGCTCGGCCATCTCCTCGGCACGCGCGCGGGTGTATTCGAGCGCGCCGGTGGCGTGGACGATGGTCAGGACCTCGGCGAGCTGATCGAGGCCGCCCTGGCGAATCGCCCGGCGGATCAGCTTGGCCTGCTCGGGGCTGCCTTCGCGGATGGCGTGAATCAGCGGCAGGGTGGGTTTGCCCTCGGCCAGGTCGTCGCCGACGTTCTTGCCCATGGTATCGGCGTCGCCCTGATAATCGAGCAGGTCGTCGATCAGTTGAAAGGCGAGTCCTAGATAGCGCCCATAAAGGCGCAGCGCCTCTTGTTGCTCGGCACTGCCGTCGGCGAGGATCGCGCCGCTGTGCGAAGCGGCCTCGAACAGCATCGCCGTCTTGCCGTGGATGGTGTCGAAGTAGGCGGTCTCGTCGATGTCCGGATTGCCGACATTGGTCAGCTGCAGCACCTCGCCCTCGGCGATCGTGCAGGTGGCCGCCGACAGCACTTCCATGACCCGCATCGAGCCGACCTCGACCATCATCTGGAACGAGCGCGAATAGAGAAAGTCGCCGACCAGTACCGACGGTGCGTTGCCCCAGTGTTCGTTGGCGGTGGTGCGCCCGCGGCGCAGGCTGGATTCGTCGACCACGTCGTCATGCAGCAGCGTCGAGGTGTGCATGAACTCGATCAGCGTGGCGAGCGTTATGTGCTTGTCGCCGTCATAGCCGAGCGCACGCGCCGACAGCAGGACCAGCAGCGGGCGCAGGCGCTTGCCGCCGCTCTCGATGATGTAATGGCCGATGGTCTCGACGAGCGGAACCCGCGAGTTCAGCTGGGCGAGCACGGCGCGGTCGACGGCGGCGAAATCCTCGGCCACCGCTGCATGGATAGGCGATGCGTTGAGTTGCATGTAGTGGCTGTCTGTCAGGGAGTTGGCGAAACCCGGGATGCGCGTTCGGTGTTTCTTCGAGGCGCCGTGTGGGTCGCTCTTGCCCCCGGCGCCGGCCATGGCTTGCCCGCTATGCTATGAGGGGGGGTGGGGGGCGTCAAGGCGAGGCGTGACGCGGCGCGGCATGCGCGCGATCCCCTTGTAGATTCGTCCACGGATGGTTATAATCCGCGACCCTAACTCATCATGCTCCCTGTCAGATGGCTGCCAAAAGGGGCGCCACTCGCCGCAGGCCGATGAAGAGCCCATCCCCGATGAGTGTCTGGAGACGAAGTATGTACGCTGTTATCAAGAGTGGCGGTAAGCAATACCGCGTCCAGGAAGGCCAGACCCTGAAGCTCGAGAAGCTTGAAGTGGCCACCGGCGACAGCCTGGATTTCGACCAGGTGCTGCTGGTCGCCGATGGCGACGACGTCAAGGTCGGCGCGCCGCTGGTCGATGGTGCCAAGGTATCCGCCGAGGTCGTGTCCCACGGCCGTGGCGACAAGGTCACCATCATCAAGTTCCGTCGTCGCAAGCACTCCATGCGTCGTCAGGGCCACCGTCAGTGGTTCACCGAAGTCAAGATCACCGGGATTTCCGCCTGAGCGGTAGCACTCCCCTGAACCTGCGAGGACTTTGCAATGGCTCATAAGAAGGCAGCCGGTAGTACACGTAACGGTCGCGATTCCGAATCCAAGCGCTTGGGCGTCAAGCTGTTCGGCGGCCAGGCCGTGGCCCCGGGCAACATCATCGTCCGTCAGCGCGGCACGCGCTTCCACGCCGGCACCGGCGTGGGCATCGGCAAGGATCACACCCTGTTCGCACTGGACGAAGGCGTGATCAAGTTCGAGACCAAGGGTCCGAAGAACCGCAAGTTCGTGAGCGTCGTCTCCGCCTGAGACCCCTCTCGAACGAGCACTGAAAAGGCCCCGCCAGCGCGGGGCCTTTTCGTATATGGCGGCCATCGCCGCCCGGAGAATGTCAGATGCAGTTCGTCGATGAAGCCTCGATCATCGTGGAAGCCGGCAATGGCGGCAACGGTTGCCTGAGTTTCCGCCGCGAGAAGTACGTGCCCAAGGGCGGTCCCGATGGCGGCGATGGCGGTCATGGCGGCAGCGTCTACCTGATCGGTGACGACGCGCTGAACACCCTGATCGATTTCAAGTACCAGCGCTTCTACAAGGCCCAGAACGGCCAGCCGGGCCAGGGTCGCCAGATGAGCGGCAAGGCCGGCGACGAGCTGCACGTCAAGGTGCCGGTGGGCACCACGGTGATCGACGAGGACACCCTCGAGGTGATCGCCGACGTCACCGAGATCGGCCAGGTGGTGCTGGTCGCCCAGGGTGGCCGTCGCGGGCTGGGCAACATCCACTTCAAGTCATCGACCAATCGCGCGCCGCGGCGCACCACGCCGGGCACGCCGGGCGAGCGCCGCAACCTGCGCCTGGAGATGAAGGTGATGGCCGATGTCGGCCTGCTGGGCATGCCCAACGCCGGCAAGTCGACGCTGATCCGCGCGGTGTCGGCGGCCAAGCCCAAGGTCGCCAACTACCCGTTCACCACGCTGGTGCCCAATCTGGGGGTGGTCAAGCTGGGCACCCACGAGCACTTCGTGATGGCCGACGTGCCGGGGTTGATCGAGGGCGCCTCCGACGGCGCGGGGCTGGGGCTGCGCTTCCTCAAGCACCTGACCCGCACGCGGCTGCTGTTGCATGTGGTCGATGTCGCGCCATTCGACGAATCGGACCCGGTGGAGTCGGCCCGGGCCATCGCCCGCGAACTCGAGCAGTTCTCCCCGGCGCTGGCCGAGCGGCCGCGCTGGCTGGTACTCAACAAGCTCGATTTGCTGCACGAGGACGAACGCGAGACGCGCGCCCAGGCGATCGTCGACGCGCTGGACTGGCAGGGCCCGGTGTTTCGCATTTCGGCGATCGCCGGCGAGGGCACCGCGCCGCTGGTCCAGGCGGTCTATCGCTGGCTGACCGAGCAGCGCCGGCTCGAAGCCGAGGACGAGGCGGCCGCCGAGCTGGAGCGCGAGATGCGCGCGCGCATGGAAGCCGAGGCGGTGGCACGTGCCGAGGCGCGGCTGAGTCGCAAGCGCAAGCCGGTCGAGGCCGATCAGGACGATGACGACGACTTCGACGACGATGATTATGATGTCGAGGTCGAGTACGCCCCCTGAGGTGGAGAGTCGGATGGAGAGCAACGAGCGGGCACCGGGCCGCGAGGCGCTGAGCGGCGCGCGCCGGGTGGTGGTCAAGATCGGCAGTGCGCTGCTGACCAACGACGGTCGTGGCCTCGACGAGGCCGCCATCGGTGGCTGGGTCGATCAGATCGCCGCCCTGCACGCCCGCGGCATCGAGGTGGTGCTGGTCTCGTCCGGCGCGGTGGCGGCGGGCATGGCCCGGCTGGGCTGGAGCGTGCGGCCATCGGCGGTCCACGAGCTGCAGGCCGCGGCGGCGGTGGGTCAGACCGGCCTGGCGCAATGCTACGAAGGGCATTTCGCGCGCCACGGGCTGCGCAGCGCCCAGATCCTGCTGACCCACGACGATCTGTCCAACCGCAAGCGCTACCTGAACGCCCGCTCGGCGCTGCGCACGCTGGTCGCTCTGCGCGTGGTGCCGGTGATCAACGAGAACGACACCGTGGTTACCGACGAGATCCGCTTCGGCGACAACGATACCCTGGGCGCGCTGGTCGCCAACCTGCTCGAGGCCGAGGCGCTGGTGATCCTCACCGATCAGGAGGGGCTGTTCGATGCCGACCCGCGCCACAGTCCCACCGCGCAGCTGATTCACGAGGGCCGCGCCGGCGATCCGCAGCTGGCCGCGGTGGCCGGCGGCGGCGGGGCGCTGGGACGCGGCGGGATGGCCACCAAGATTCGCGCGGCGCGGCTGGCGGCGCGCTCCGGGGCGGTCACGGCGATCGCCGGCGGTCGCCAGGCCGAGGTGCTGACCCGGCTGGTCGACGGCGAACGCCTGGGTACCTTGCTGCGCCCCGAGCATGCACCGCTGGCGGCGCGCAAGCGCTGGCTGGCCGGGCAACTGCAGGTGTGCGGCAGCCTGACGCTGGATGCCGGCGCGGTCAGCGTGCTGCGCGATCGCGGTTCGAGTCTGCTGCCGGTCGGCGTCAAGGCGGTCAGCGGTCGGTTCGTGCGCGGCGACATGGTGGTCTGCGTCGACGAGCAGGGCGAGCGGGTCGCCAAGGGGCTGGTCAACTACGGCAGCGACGAGGCGGCGCGGATCGTCGGCCGGCCGAGTCACCAGATCGAGGCGATCCTCGGCTACATGGAAGCCCCGGAGCTGATTCACCGCGACAATCTGGTGGTCATCTAACCCTTGCAGGCCAGGCGTCATGCGTTCTGTGGCAAGCCACGCTGGCGCGTGATAGAATGCCGCATCCTCTCAGACATGGCCCGTGACCAACGCATTCGCTGCGGCATGGCCAGACCGGTTTGGAAGTATCTGATTACCGAATCGGATCAAACACTTACACCGCATTTTATGGTTCTCCAAGGAGATTACGGTGGCGAATACCAAGCAAGCAAAAAAGCGTGCCCGTCAGGCCGAACAGCGTCGCAAGCACAACGCCAGTCAGCGCTCGATGGTGCGTACCTACATCAAGCGCGTGATCAAGGCGGTGCAGGGCGGCGATCATGCCCAGGCCATGGATGCCTTCAAGGCGGCGCAGCCGGTCATCGACCGCATCGCCGACAAGGACGCGATTTCCAAGAAGAAGGCCGCGCGCCTGAAGAGCCGCCTCAACAAGCGGGTCAAGGCGCTGGCTGCGTAAGCCGGACGTCGCTGCGGTGCCCCGCCCGGCCCAACGGGCGGCGGGGGACTCGAGAAAAACCGGCTGCGGCCGGTTTTTTTGTGCATGCCGTTTGCCGAGGCGGGGTGATGAGCCCGCGCACGAGCTAGGACACGGAAAGGGATGAGCACGGTGCAGCCCGACGACGAACCCAATAGAGTCGCGCATGATGCGCAGGACGATCCAGCCTCGCTGGATGCCCCGGCCGCTGGCGATGCCGCGCCGAGCGATGCGGCACCGGGCGCCGTAGCGGGGCGTGCGACGCCGGCGAGCGGCGGCCTGCTGCGCTCGGGGATGGTGGTCAGTGCGATGACCATGCTGTCGCGGGTACTCGGGCTGGCGCGGGACGTGACGATCGCCGCGCTGTTCGGCGCCGGCAGCGGCGCGGATGCGTTCTTCGTCGCCTTCAAGATTCCCAACTTCCTGCGGCGGCTGTTCGCCGAGGGCGCGTTCAACCAGGCGTTCGTGCCGGTGCTCTCGGAATACGCCTCCCGGCGTGCCCGCGAAGAAGTGCGCGAGCTGCTCGACGCCGTGGCCGGCAGTCTGGCGGTGGTGCTGGCGTTGATGACCGCGCTGGCGATCGTGCTGGCGCCCTGGCTGGCGCTGATCTTTGCCCCGGGCTTTGCCCGCGATCCCGACAAGCTGGCGCTGACCGCCGAGATGCTGCGGCTGACCTTCCCCTATCTGCTGCTGATCTCGCTGACGGCGTTCTCGGGCAGCGTGCTCAATACCTGGAATCGCTTCGCGGTGCCGGCGTTCACGCCGGTGCTGCTCAATCTGGCGCTGATCGGCGCAGCGGTGGCGCTGACGCCGTGGATGAGCGTGCCGTCGATGGCGCTGGCCTGGGGCGTGCTGATCGCCGGCGCCGCCCAGCTGGCGTTCCAGGTGCCGTTCCTGGCCCGGCTGGGGCTGCTGCCGCGACCCTGGCCGAACTTCCGTCATCCCGGCGTCCGGCGCATCCTGTGGCTGATGGCGCCGGCGCTGTTCGGCGTCTCGGTGTCGCAGATCAACCTGTTGCTGGATACCGTGCTGGCCTCGCTGCTCGCCGACGGCAGCGTGTCGTGGCTTTATTATTCGGATCGTCTGGTGGAGCTGCCGCTGGGCGTGTTCGGCGTGGCGCTGGGCACGGTGATCCTGCCGGCACTGTCCAGGCGCCACGCCGAACGCTCGGCCGAACACTTCGCGCAGATGCTCGACTGGGCGCTGCGCGCGGTGCTGCTGCTGGGCCTGCCGGCGGCGCTGGCATTGGAGGTGCTCGCCGAACCGCTGCTGGTCAGCCTGTTCCACTACGGGGCGATGACCGATCGCGATATCGCCATGGCGGCGATGAGCCTGCGCGCCTATGCCCTGGGGCTGGTCGCCTTCATGCTGATCAAGGTGCTGGCGCCGGGCTACTTCGCCCGCCAGGACACCGCCACGCCGGTCAAGATCGGGGTGGTCGCGATGATCGCCAACATGATCCTCAATCTGGCCTTGATCCTGCCGCTGGCCCACGCCGGGCTGGCGCTGGCCACCGCGCTGTCGGCGTTTCTCAACGCCGGGCTGCTGGCGCGCGGGCTGCGTCGTCGCGGGGTGCTGGCGTTTCAGCCCGGCTGGGGGCGCTTTGCCTTGCAGTTGCTGGGCGGCTGCACGCTGATGACGCTGGCGTTGTGGTGGTTCGCGCCGGACTGGCAGGTATGGCTGGAGTGGGGCGTATGGCGCCGGGCCGGCACATTGGCCGCGCTGGTGACGGGAGGCGCCGGGGTGTACTTCGCCTGGCTGGCAGCGACCGGCGTGCGCGTGCGCCACTTCAAGCTGCGCAGCTGAGTTCGCCGGCGATAGCCTGCCGTTGATATGCAGTGCGGCGGCTGTCAAGGCCACCCCCCTTCGTTATAATCGAAGGCTTTCCCGGTGCTTGATGGGCTATTTCCGAACGTGAAGGACGTATGCAACTGATTCGCGGCTTGCACAATTTGACGGCGGAGCATCGGGGGTGCGTGGCGACCATCGGCAATTTCGATGGCGTGCACCGCGGGCACCAGGCGATCCTTGACCAGCTGCGCGACCGTGCCGCCGCGCTGGGACGGCCGGTGACGGTGGTGATCTTCGAGCCGCAGCCGCGCGAATACTTCGCCGGCGACCAGGCGCCGCCGCGGCTCACCCGGCTGCGCGACAAGGTCCGCCTGCTCGCCGAACACGGCGCCGAGCGGGTGGTCTGCCTGCCATTCAACGAGACGCTGCGCAGCCTGACCGCGCGGGCGTTCATCGATAGGGTGCTGGTCGACGGGCTGGGCGTCCGCCATCTGGTGGTGGGCGACGATTTCCGCTTCGGCTGCGACCGGGTCGGCGACTTCGCGCTGCTGCGCGAGGTTGGCGAGGCACGCGGCTTCGTCGTCGAGCATACCCGCACCTTCGTGCTCGACGACGAGCGGGTTTCGAGTTCGCGGGTGCGCACGCTGCTGGCCAGCGGCAACTTCGCCCAGGCCCAGCGCATGCTGGGCCGGCCCTATCGGCTGGCGGGACGCGTGGTGCGCGATCAGCAACTGGGCCGCACGATCGGCGTGCCCACCGCCAACCTGCCGCTGCTGCCCGGGCCGATGGCGCTGCGCGGCGTGTATGCCGTGCTCACCCGCCTCGCCGATGGGCGCGAGTTCACCGGCGTCGCCAACATCGGCTGGCGGCCGACGGTGGGCACGCCGCGGCCGGTACTCGAGGTGCATCTGTTCGATTTCGACGGCGATCTCTACGGCCAGCGCATCACCGTGGTGCCCTGCGCGCGGCTGCGCGGCGAGCTGACCTTCGACGGGCTCGAGGCGCTCAAGCGCCAGATTCATCGCGACCAGGCGCGGGCGCGGAACTATTTCCGCGACATCGCACTGCCGGGAGACGCTTCTCCGGGCGACGCCTCGCCGGGCGCGGCGGACGACGCGACGTGGCACTCCTTTCTGGCATCGGCGCCGCTGGCGGCGATGCCGGCGACTTCCGAATTCCCGGCGGCGGGAGCCGCCGACAACGACGACGGCTGACTCCAAGGCTATGAGCGACTACAAGCACACCCTCAACCTGCCAGAAACCGACTTCCCGATGCGCGGCAATCTGCCCAAGCGGGAACCGGCGCGCCTCGCGCGCTGGCAGGAGCTCGATCTCTACCAGCGGCTGCGCGAGACCGGGCAGGGGCGCGAATCCTTCGTGCTCCACGATGGCCCTCCCTACGCCAATGGCAGCATCCATATCGGTCACGCCGTCAACAAGATCCTCAAGGACATCATCGTCAAGGCCAAGGGCCTGGCGGGTTTCGACGCGCCCTACGTGCCGGGCTGGGATTGCCACGGGCTGCCCATCGAGCACAAGATCGAGACCACTCATGGCAAGCATCTGCCGCCGGAGCAGGCCCGCGCGCTGTGCCGCGAGTACGCCGGCGAGCAGATCCAGGGCCAGCGTGCGGATTTCGAGCGCCTCGGGGTGGTCGGCGACTGGGCGCATCCCTACCGCTCGATGGACTTCGCCAACGAGGCCGGCGAGGTGCGTGCGCTGGCCGAGATGGTCCGCCACGGTTACGTGTTCAAGGGGCTCAAGCCGGTCAACTGGTGCTTCGATTGCGGTTCGGCGCTGGCCGAGGCCGAGGTCGAGTATGCCGACAAGCAGTCCGATGCCATCGACGTGGCCTTTGCCTGCGCCGACGACGCCAAGCTGGCCGCGGCGTTCGGTCTGAGCGCATTGCCCAAGTCCGCCGCCGCGGTGATCTGGACCACCACGCCGTGGACCATTCCCGCCAACCAGGCGCTCAACGTGCACCCGGCGTTCAGCTACGCGCTGGTCGATGTCGGCGAGCGGCTGTTGCTGCTGGCCGAGGAGCTGGTGGAGAGCTGTCTGGCGCGTTTCGGCCTGCACGGCGAGGTGATCGCCACCGCCCAGGGCGAGGCGCTGGATCTGATCGAATTCCGCCACCCATTCTACGATCGCCGCTCGCCGATCTACCTGGCGGATTACGTGGGCATCGACGAGGGCAGCACCGGCATCGTCCATTCGGCACCGGCCTACGGCTTGGACGACTTCGTGACCTGCCGTGCCCACGGCATGGCGTTCAGCGAGATCGAGAGCCCGGTACAGGGCAACGGCGTCTACGTCGACGAGCTGCCGCTGTTCGGCGGCCAGATGATCTGGAAGGCCAACCCGCAGATCGTCGCCAAGCTCGAGGAGGTCGGCGCGCTGCTGGCCCATCAAAAGATCACCCACAGCTACATGCATTGCTGGCGGCACAAGACGCCGGTGATCTACCGTGCCACCGCGCAGTGGTTCGTGGGCATGGACATCCGCGGCGCGGACGGCAGGACGCTGCGCGAGTGCGCGCTGGACGGCATCGAGGCGACCCAGTTCGTGCCGGCCTGGGGCAAGGCGCGGCTGCACTCGATGATCGCCAACCGTCCCGACTGGTGCATCTCGCGCCAGCGCAACTGGGGCGTGCCGATCCCGTTCTTCCTGCACAAGGCGAGCGGCGAGCTGCACCCGCGCACCCTCGAGCTGATGGAGGCGGCAGCCGAGCGCATCGAGGCCGAGGGCATCGACGCCTGGTTTCGTCTCGACCCCGCCGAGCTGCTCGGCGACGAGGCCGGTGACTACGAGAAGGTCACCGATACCCTCGACGTGTGGTTCGACTCCGGCACCACCCACTGGCATGTGCTGCGCGGCTCCCATGCGCTGGGCCACGCGCAGGGCCCGCGTGCCGACCTGTACCTGGAAGGCTCCGACCAGCACCGCGGCTGGTTTCACTCGTCGCTGCTGACCGGCTGCGCGATCGACGGCCATCCGCCCTACAAGGGGCTGCTGACCCACGGTTTCACCGTCGACGCCCAGGGCCGCAAGATGTCCAAGTCGGTGGGCAACGTGATCGCCCCGCAGGAGGTGATGGACAAGCTCGGTGCCGACATCCTGCGGCTGTGGGTCGCCTCCACCGATTACTCCGGCGAGATGGCGGTCTCCGACGAGATATTGAAGCGTACCGCAGACGTCTACCGGCGTATCCGCAATACCGCGCGCTTCCTGCTCGCCAACCTCAACGGCTTCGACCCGGAGCGCGACGCCATCGCCTTCGGCGACATGCTGGCGCTCGACCAGTGGGTGGTCGATCGCGCCGCCCAGCTGCAGACGCGCATCGAGGAGGCGTACGAGGAATACCGCTTCCTCGACGTCCACCAGCAGGTGCACACCTTCTGCTCGCGGGAGCTGGGCGGCTTCTATCTCGACGTGATCAAGGATCGCCAGTACACCACCCAGGCCGATTCGCTGGCCCGGCGCAGTTGCCAGACCGCGCTCTACAACGTGGTCGAGGCGCTCGCCCGCTGGGTTGCGCCGATTCTCTCCTTCACCGGCGAGGAGATCTACGAGCACATCCCCGGCGAGCGCCAGCCGAGCGTGCTGCTCGAGCGCTTCTACACCGGGCTGAGCACGCTTGACGAGGGCGCCGCGTTCGGTCGCGACTTCTGGGAGCGGGTGCTGCAGGTCAAGCAGGCGGTCAACAAGTGCCTGGAAGATGCGCGCAACGCCAAACAGATCAAGAACGGCCTGGCCGCCGAAGTCACCCTCTACGCCAGCGACGAGCTGCGCGAGACGCTGGGCCGGTTGGGCGACGAGCTGCGCTTCGTGCTGCTGACCAGCGAGGTGCACCTGGCCTCGCAAGAGGCCGACGGCGCGACCCAGGCCGAAGCCAGCGAGCTCGAGGGCCTGCGGGTCGCGGTCGCTCCCAGCGCGCACGCCAAGTGCGAGCGTTGCTGGCAACATCGTCCGGACGTCGGCAGCCACGCCGAGCATCCGGACCTGTGCGGGCGTTGCATCAGCAACCTGCCGCACGGCCCCGGGGAGACGCGCCGCTATGCCTGACATGCGGCCTGAGCCCGGCAATGCGCATGAGCCCGGTGCGTCCACCGAAACCGGCGGCGATCACCAGCCGGCATCCGCGCCGATGCGCCGGCCGCTGCGCTGGCTGTGGCTGTCGCTGCTGGTCGTGGTGCTCGATCTGGGCAGCAAGGCGCTGGCCAGCAACCTGCTGATCTATGGGCAGCCGGTGGAGCTGCTGCCGGTCTTCGACCTGACGTTGCTGTACAACACCGGCGCGGCGTTCAGCTTTCTGGCCACGTCCGGCGGCTGGCAGCGTTGGCTGTTCGCGCTGCTCGCGGTGGGCGCCAGCGTCGGCCTGAGCATCTGGCTGACCCGGCTGAAACGTGGCGAGGTGCTGCTGGCCGGCTCGCTGGCACTGATCATCGGCGGCGCGCTGGGCAATCTCTATGATCGCCTGGTGCGCGGCTATGTGGTGGATTTTCTCTCCTTCCACTGGTCAAACAGCTATTACTTTCCCGCCTTCAACCTGGCCGACACGGCCATCACCCTGGGGGCGATCGGGCTGATTATCGAAACCCTGCGTGATGCCCGGCGTCCAAGGGCCTGATACGCCCCAAGTGGCCGAATATGCAAAGTGGAGCGCGATGAGATGAGTGAATACCGGATCGGCGAGGGCATGGAAGTCACCCTGCACTTCACCCTCAAGCTCGAGGACGGCACGGTGGTCGATTCCACCCGCGACAAGCAGCCGGCGACGTTCCAGGTCGGCGACGGCAACCTACCGCCGGGCTTCGAGGCGCCGCTGACGGGCCTGACCGACGGCGAGACCGGCAGCTACGAGATCTCGCCGGAACATGCCTTCGGCCAGCACAACCCGCAGAACATCCAGTCGTTGCCGCGCGACAGTTTCGACGACACCGACGAGCTGGAAGAGGGCCTGGTGATGTCGTTCGCCGACCCGGCGGGCGGCGAGTTGCCGGGAGTGATCGCCGAGATCGGCGACAAGCGCGTCGAGGTGGACTTCAATCACCCGCTGGCGGGGCGTACCCTGACCTTCGACGTCGAGGTGATCGAGGTGCGGCCGGCGACGACCCACTGAGCCGCCGCGTAGCGCTTTTCATAGACATACACCGCCATTGATACCGCGCGTATCGAGCGAGGCAGACATGCAGATCAAGTTGGCCAATCCCCGCGGCTTCTGCGCGGGCGTCGATCGGGCGATCGATATCGTCAACCGGGCGCTCGACGTGCTGGGCCCACCCATCTACGTGCGCCACGAAGTCGTGCACAACCGCTTCGTGGTCGACTCGTTGCGCGAACGCGGGGCGATCTTCGTCGACGAGCTCGACGAGGTGCCCGACGACGTCACGGTGATCTTCTCGGCGCATGGCGTGTCGCGTGGCGTTCAGCAGGAGGCCGAGCGGCGCGGGCTGAAAATCTTCGACGCCACCTGCCCGCTGGTCACCAAGGTGCACATGGAAGTGCTGCGCTACGCCAAGCGTGGTCAGGAGTGCATCCTGATAGGCCATGCCGGTCACCCCGAGGTGGAAGGCACCATGGGCCGCTACGACACCTCGCACGGCGGCGCCGTCTACCTGGTCGAGGACGAGGCCGACGTCGCCGCCCTCGAGGTCAAGGACCCCCAGCGGCTGGCCTTCGTCACCCAGACGACGCTGTCGATGGACGACACCGCGCGAGTGATCGATGCCCTGCGCGCCAAGTTTCCGGCCATCCAGGGGCCGCGCAAGGACGACATCTGCTACGCCACCCAGAACCGCCAGGACGCGGTACGCGAATTGGCCGCCGAGTCCGACCTGGTGCTGGTGGTGGGCAGCGTCAACAGTTCCAACTCCAACCGCCTGCGCGAACTCGCCGAGCGCATGGGCACGCCGGCCAAGTTGATCGACGACGCCAGCCTGATCGAACCGGAGTGGCTGGAAGGCGTCGAGCGCATCGGCATCACCGCCGGCGCCAGCGCCCCCGAGGTGCTGGTCAAGGGGGTGATAGAACGGCTGCGCGCACTGGGCGCCGAGGTCCCCGAGGAACTCGAAGGCCGCGAGGAGAACATTACCTTCTCCATGCCGAAGGAGCTGAGAGAGCAGGTCATCGTCAGCGACTGAGACAATTCCCTCCTCGAACGTTGAAAAGTCGGGCATATGCCCGACTTTTTTATGGATTAATCCCTGACGCGCTGCGCTAGACTGATACATATTGAAACAATACCGTCGCCGTTCGAGGACTCCCTGTGCGCCAAGCCGGCTTCACTCTGATCGAACTGCTCGTGACGATAGCTCTAGTTGCCATCGTGGCAGGTATAGCAGTGCCTAACTTTTCAGGATTGGTGAGCGAAAACAGGTTGTCAGCATTGACTACAAATCTTAATGCTGCTCTACGACTTGCTCGTAGCGAAGCGATTAAGCGCAACCAGCGTTTGACGCTATGTGGGATAGTCAAATGTGACGGCGATTTCAGTGCCGGCTGGCAGCTAAAGACGACAATCAATAGCGATCCGCCCTTGCGAGAGCAAGCCTTCGATGACAATTCGGCGAGCGCAGTGGGCGAGGCTCCCTTCGTATTCAACCCACTCGGGGAATTGGCGCCCGGTAGTGGCCAGTGTCTCGTAGTCAGTGTGGGCGGTGCCAGTCAGGCGCTGCAAGCTACGCCGAGTGGGGCCATTCGATCGATAGAGACCTGCCCATGATCGTTTCTCGCCAAACGGGTGTGTCATTGCTTGAGGTCTTGATTTCGCTGCTTGTGCTGGCGATCGGGATCTTGGGGATAGTGGCATTACAAACCAAATCACTTGCGCTGGTGCAGGAAGCCTACTGGCGGGGTCAGGCAGTAGGCCTTGCATATGACTTGGGGGACCGTTTACGAGCCAACTCTAGCCAGCTGTCAGGTTATGCCACCGACATGGACGATGATGCCCCTCAAGGCAGTGGCTTGGTCAACATAGATCTGGCGGGATGGCTAAACGATTTAAACGCTATCTTACCTAATGGTGACGGCAGCGTAGCAATCGATGGCGATCAGGTAACAATTACAGTCCAGTGGAACGCTTCGCCACGACTGGAGGGAACTTTGCAGTCCTCTGTGACGAAGGTAAATTTATGAGCCGTTACTCACCGATTTTGCCAAGACATCAACGAGGGTTGACCCTCGTCGAGCTGATGATTTCGTTGGTCTTGGGACTATTAATTACCGCGGGTATTTATCAGCTATTCAATGTTACGCAGCGGACATACCGTTTTGAGCAGGCAGTGGCTGATGTTCAGGAAAATGGCCGTTTCCTGATTAACGTTTTTCAGCGCGAACTCCGCCATTCAGGGTTTCCGCCAGCCTGCCAAGGCGCGTCAGGCCCTGGAGAGTCGCTAACGCTCAACCTCCAATCAAGCAAAAAGACAAAGGAAGCTATTTTTCCCGATGGCCGCTTTGATGCAATCGGAGGCTGGTCAGAACGGCCTGCAGAAGGAGGGTATGCGCAGCAACTTGATTCTGGCGATTATCAAAAAGGAGATGCTTTATTAGTTCATCATGCCGCTAACCCGGCTGGTCTAGTCGTGGATGAACCCATTAACATAGGTGATAAAGATATAACATTGGCAGAAGGGGCGAGCGTCAAAGCGGGTGATATCTTCGCCTTGGCTTTTCAGAACCGGTGCGAGGTGATTGAAAATACCCAAGATGGTAAACTTATAGTTCCGAGTGGCTTTTCATATGGATTTCCTCCCGAAGATGACGGCACTTGGATTGGCGCCCTGGTCGGAGATATTTATTACATCGGCTGGGATGATCCGCGACAGGAACCGGGATTGCGCCGATTGAATCTTCTTACCGGACAAAGTGAAACCTTGGCCAGCCCGGTTGTTGACCTGGAAGTGCGCTATTTGGTTGATGATAATTACCAGGAGGCCCCAGATAAAGGTGATTGGAATAAGATAACGGCGGTCAGGGTGAGCCTGCTATTACGGGGGGCAACGCGAAATGTTCTTGAAACACCGGCTCAGGTTAAAGCAGGTGATATCGACTTCATGGCGCCTGACGACGACCTGCGTCTCTACCAGGGTTTTACCACGACGGTAGCGTTGCGTAACCGGCTGATGGAGGGGAAGCAGTGACAGCATCCCTTTATGACTTGCCGACACGACGATCTCAACAGGGGGTCGTGCTTGTCGTGTCGCTAATATTTCTACTTTTGTTGAGTTTGCTGGGACTTGCCTCTATCCAAAGTGCAACCTTGCAAGAGCGCATGGCAGGTAATCAGCGTGATCACGATATGGCCTTTCAGGCTGCGGAGGCGGCATTGCGCTGGGCGGAGAGCCAGGCAAAGAAAGGCAATGCCATCAATGACACGGCTTGGTCAGAAAAGAAAGAAATGGATACTTATAATTTAGGCGATATCAGGTTGAACCGTAATCCCCAGTATTATATATGGTCGGGAGGGCAGGCCGTAGAAGGCGACGATAACATTAATGGTAAACCCCTCTACCAGATAACCGCAATAGGATACGGCGGATCGCCCAATAGTCGTGTGGTATTGCAAAGTTGGTACGTGCCTGATTAAAATTGAGGTTGGTTTATGCGTATAATGCGTGCCGTTATTTTATTTTCACTGAGCCTCTGCGGGTTGCTGGTGGCAGTGAACGCATGGTCCAAGAGCTTGTCTCAGACACCGCTCTCGGCGGGAGCGCGTGTTGACCCGAACTTGATGTTCATAATTGATGATTCGGGTTCGATGCGTTTCGAGATCATGCCAGAATCCAATATTGCCCTTGCATCGCGTTTTGTGTATCCAAGGGCGGAAGGTACATACCAAGTTAGGGGGTCTGAATATCAGAATAATGTGCCTACCTTTGATGAAGGCGACCCCTACAATGCCTATAGTCGTTCACCGCAGACTAACACGCTTTATTACAACCCTTCCGTTACCTATCGCCCCTGGGTAAAAGCTGATGGTGCGCGCATGGCCGATGCCTCACCACGTCAAGCGCCTGATAATCCTGTCTTTCCTGAGCGAGGGCGCCGAAACCTGACACAAGAGTCGACCGAGAGGGCAGCTCAGTGGGTAGGCAGTTGCGATACCATCACGGAGAGTGGTCCCTCTGGTTGTCAAGCTGTCATCAATTCGAAAAATAATTACTATTTATATAATTACCAGGAAACCTTCTATCCAGCAGTCTATTTCTGGTATAAAGGGGATGGGTATAATAATATAAATAATTATCGGCGCACTGAAATTCGCCCTGATAATTCTCCTTTTGTTGGAGAGGGGCGTGAAAATCGTGTGGATTGTGCTAACTCGACAGCGATGCCGGCAAGTTGTACCTACCAAGAAGAGATGCAGAATTTTGCTAACTGGTATACTTATTACCGCTCGCGGACTTTGGCAGCGCGAGCCGGGGTCGGTCAGGCTTTTTCCCAGATTGGCGCAACAGTTCGGGTCGGTTTCGATACCATAAATAGCGGTAGTTATTATGACACTGCCAATGGGAACGTTTCTGATGGAGTACGTACTTTTTACGGTCAGGGCCGCGGTCGTTTCTATGATCGGCTGTATGAACATGATGTGCCTGCAGAAGGTACTCCGTTGCGGCGCGGCTTGCAAAGAGCTGGCAATTATTATCAGTACAGGGATGAACCCTGGCGTGATGACCCTAGTTCCAACCAGAGTGTGGGCTTTCAATCCTGTCGGGCTGGCTATACGGTGTTGATGACCGATGGTTATTGGAGTGGTGGTCCTCCTGTCGGTATTGGCAATGATGATGGACAAGCCGGCCCAACGATTAACGGGGCCAGTGGGCAGAGTTACCGTTATCCGGCTAATCCGCCTTATGCTGACAACACAGCACTTACCTTGGCTGATGTGGCGATGAACTATTGGAAACGAGACTTGCGTGTTGACTTGGCCAACGATCTGCCGGTCAGCGGTCAGGATCCGGCCTTTTGGCAGCATATGACGTCCTTTGGCATTGGTTTTGGAGTCGAGGGAAACGTCAACGCCAATACTGCCTGGCAAGCGGTAGCTGATGGTTCCCCAGTGGATTGGCCCGATGCCAATGATTTTAATAGCCCGGACAGTACCCGTGCGAACCGAGCACGCCTCGATGACCTGCTGCATGCCGCAATCAATGGCCATGGCGGCTTCTTCAATGCTGCCGATCCACAATCTTTCGCCGATGGTCTCGATGCAGTACTTGGTGCTATCGTTGCTCGAGAGGAGGCTTCGGTGGTGCCGGTTGCGGTAAGTAGTGACGCCATTGACGAGGATACCAGAATGTTTTCCGCTGGTTTCCGCAGCATCGACTGGTCCGGGCAACTTAAAGGTTATCAGTTGTTGCCAGGCGGCAAGCGCAAACTTCTATGGGATGCTGAGTCTATGCTGCGAGAGCAGTCACCTGACGATCGGTTGCTGCTCACTTCAAAAGGAGGTAACGGGGTAGAGTTGGCACCTCAGAATAGCAGTTTAAGTGTTGATCAGATACGTTGGTTGAAAGGGGCTTCGGTGGATGGGATGCGAAGCCGTATCCCGGATGGCCAGAATGCCCCCAACCTGCTTGGTGATATCGTCAATAGTGCGCCCTTTCTTCTTTCGCCTCCCCAGGAAAGTCAGCGTCCTGGGGTGATATTCGTCGGCGCCAATGACGGCATGCTGCATGCATTTTCCGCTGACAGTGGAAAGGAGCTTTTCGCTTATCTTCCTAGTGAGCTTGTGACATCGGATTCCGGGCAAGCTTCGCCACTCGAATCGCTGATGCAGCCTGACTATACGCATCGTTATTTTGTCGATGGCTCGGCGGTGGCGCGCAATGTGGAAATCGATGGCGGACCTGAAGCCGTGGTAGTAGGTACGATGGGCGCGGGGGGGCGCAGTGTCTTTGCCCTCGATGTGAGTGACCCAGCCGATATGAAGCCAGAGGACGTGCTTTGGGAATTCTCGAATCCTAACTTGGGGGAAGGCGTCACTCGCCCCGCCATTTCTCGAGTAATTTATAATGGAGAGCCTCGCTGGGTTGCGTTGTTTGGTAATGGTTATAACAGTGTTTTCGGGCGTGCGAGTCTGTTCGTGGTGGACCTGGTAAGTGGCGATCTTCTCAAGCGATTTGATACCAACGTGGGCAGCCTGCAAGAGTCGAATGGCTTGGGGCCCCCCACCGCGACCCGCTGGCCCGACTACATGGGGGCGAGTACCTATGCTTACGCTGGCGATCAGCAGGGCAACATGTGGCGTTTTGATTTAACCGACCTGAAG
Source organism: Halomonas sp. IOP_31 (assembly GCF_021151495.1). Taxonomy (NCBI): domain Bacteria; kingdom Pseudomonadati; phylum Pseudomonadota; class Gammaproteobacteria; order Oceanospirillales; family Halomonadaceae; genus Halomonas; species Halomonas sp. IOP_31. The sequence continues at coordinate 50,314 of NZ_JAIRBP010000027.1, forward strand.
TTTGATTTAATCGGTATAAACAACAAGTCTGTCAGGTTGCTGGCGGGGCAATCTTCTCAGCCAATTACAGCACCTCCTCAGTTAGAGTTCAAACCCGGCGACTCAAGTACATTGATGGTGCTGTTCGGTACCGGTAGCTTCCAGTTTGTTGATGACCGCAGTGACCGTAGCATACAGCGTCTCTACGGACTGGAAGACAATGGAGATGCAAACCCGGTTCCGGTGGAGGCCGAAACACCCAACCTGGCTAAGCAAGAGATTACCTCCATGACCAGGGTCGACGGCAAGCTCGTGCGTGGCGTGACTAATAAGCCGGTAGCAGAAAATCAGCGAGGTTGGTATCTGCAGTTGCCACCAGGCGAGCGGATGGTTTCGATGCCGACGCTACCTACCGGTATCTACCACCAGCGCGCACTATTCGCAACCTTGAGTCCTCTATTTGGCCAATGCTCTGCAGGCATCGATGGGTATGTGTATGGTCTGCGTATCGACACAGGGGGAAGCGGGGCGCGTGCCTTTTTCGATATTAATGGCGATAACCGGATTGATAGTGGTGACGATGTCGAGGATCAGTATGGTAATGATCAGGTAGTTTCTGCAGTACAGGGTGGTAGTGGTCAGTCTCAGGTCAGGGTAAATGATTCTAGTACTGGTAAGGACATTTCTCCCCGAGGGGATGGCCCAGACTGCCCAGCTTGCCTAGGTGGCAGACCATCACTTGGCGCAACCGGGCGCCAATCTTGGCGTCAGGTTTTCAGTTATTAGGGGTGAATATGATTAAGGCAAGCCAGGGAAAACGATGGGTTGAGCAGGGCTTCACATTAGTCGAAGTGATGATCGTGGCAGCGATTATCGCTATCCTGGCGGCTATAGCCTATCCCAGTTATCAGCGCTACGTCACTGACACTTGGCGTGGTCGTGCCACGGCTTGTCTGGCCGAACTAACCCAAGGGATGGAGCGCCGTTATACCTTAAATATGTCTTACTTGGTGGATGCTGATGAGCAATCTCTTCCATCTAACCAATGTGTTTCTGAGCTTTCTGACGAAAATCGCTATACTATTGGATTCGCAGACAAGCAGCCACAGTCTCAGACTTTTATTATCGAAGCAACGCCCAATGGAGCGCAGGCACCTGACAGCCAGTGTGGAACATTGTCGGTCGACCAGGCTGGGCAGCGGAGCGTTACGGGGAGCGGTAGTATCGGTGACTGTTTTTAGCGCTTGCATTGAGCGGTATCACCTGAACGGAGTCTACCGGTATTGCTCATTACCAGTGAGGCGGACTCTCCGTTGGTATCGCATAGCTCAAAAGTGCCGTTATATCCTCTTGGCCAACCAGTGGCAGGGATGCGAATCCAACGGTAATCATTGCGGAACCGGGTATTTGACACGTTACCTTCTGGGATGATTTTGAGGATATCGGTGTCTTGGCTAATATTGTTGCCATCGAAAGGGCCCTGAATGACGAGTAGTGGCAAAGACCAATTTTTGTTGCATGACTTTTGGTCCCGGCTAGGACATAAGGTGATTACCTGCTCTCGAGTTATCGCTGTGTTCCGGGCCAAGGCGATTGCTGATCTCAGACGTGAGAGATCTGTGACAATCGAATTGCGTGAGATGAGCTGACTGAACGAAGGGGCGACCCAGCCTAACGTAATAACCAGAATCGTTAAAGTGACCATCAATTCTATCAGGGTGAAGCCACGTTGGCGTATAAGGTGCATGCTGACCGTTTCCTTTTAATGGTGTTATTTTATGTATCAAAAGACGATAAACGTTTTAAGTTTTTTTGTTGTAAGTGAAAACGGACATTCTTTGTGAGTGATTTCTTAATCATCGGTGGCGGCGTCATCGGCATGATGTAAGCGCTCCACAAACCCCATCTTCTGCCGCTGAATAGTGTCCGTCAGACTGGTGTCACCCGATTCCAAGGAGGACACCATGACTGACCTGACCTCGACACAGGCCTTCTGGCTGGGCCA
>NZ_JAIRBP010000028.1:0-50013 GCF_021151495.1 Halomonas sp. IOP_31
TTCATTGGTCGGACTGGCGACGAAAGCACCAGTACCGGGCTTGGCAGTGCCACTGTCGGCAGCAGCAAGCCCGGATGGCAATGCATGAACGATCACGGCTGTAGTTACGACTGTAGTACTAGGTGCGGAAGCAGACTTCGCGGTCACCAACTCATTGGTTCACCTGGAAGGCGATGCCCCGAGAGATATCTGGTGACCGATGCCCCCCAGCTCCACGGTCTGCAACACCTCGAGGGTGTCCGGGGCGATGATCCACAGGTGGGGTTCGGCGCGGCTGGTGACCAGCACCCGCCCATCGGTGGGCGAAACGGCGAGATGGTAGGGGGCCGGTGCCAGCTCGGCGGCATGCCGTGTGCCCTCCTCGAGGGAGATCCTGACGAGGCGGTTGTCGCCCTGACTCGTCGCATAGAGCGTCTGGCCATCAGCATCACCAGGCTGCACGCGGTGAACAGCAATCCAATCCTGAAGGGATCAAGCCCGATCGACTGTCGCGCCTGTAGGCTGAGGCCGACTTCGAAAGCGCCCAGGCCGAGCATCGCCAGCAATGTCAGCGTCAGGAGACCGCCCGTAGGCCAGGTCGGTGTTACCTCGGGGGTGTGCCTGCCGGAAGAGGGAAGGCGAGCCGGTCGTTCGGGAACGTGACGGTAGGCCATCAGCCACACCGCACCGGCCAGGCCCGCCGTGACCACGAACGGCCATGCCACCGGCCCGCCGAGTAGCATGTCGGATTGGGGCATCACCATCGGGATGCTGGCAAGCCAACCGCTGAGCATGGGGCCGGACAAGAAACCCAAGGTAGAGGCGGCACTGAGCCAGGCAAAGCGGCGCGCACGGGGAACCGCGCCGCCATACTCCGCCGCCTGGGCCAGTGCCACCGGGATCACCGCGGCCGCAAGTGCGCCGGCAAGTGCCCGCATCCCATAGGCAAGCGGCAGGTCGTTGACCAGGCTGAACCCCAGCATGGCCAACGCGAACCCCGCCAGACCCCACAGCAGGACCGGCCGACGGCCCAGCCGATCGGAAATGCCACCCCACAACGGAGCAAAAGCGAACAAGGCCAGCGTATACACCCCGGTCAGCAGCCCGGTGTGCAGCGCGACCTCGTCGGCGCCGGTCATCGACAGTACCCGGTCGAGGAACAGCGGCAGGATCGGCAACACCGTGCCGTAGCCGAGGAAGACAACGAAGGTAGCGGCGAGCAGGGTATTGAAGCCACCACCGGGCTTCGCCACCACGCCGTCCGAACGATCGCTCGCATTGTCGTTCGGGTCTCGCAGATGCTCGAGATCAAGGCTCACGTCGGCGTCACCATTACTTGACTTTCCGTTCTCGCTCATGCGGCCCCGTACCATGAGCCAGACGGCTGAAGAATGTCAAAAATACCATGAGGTTTCCTTACTCGACTCAGTGGAATCATGAGTTAGTCTATTGGCCGAGGATCCGATGCACTGCGGCTGAGCAGGGTGGCGAGTGGCCGCAGCCTGGGAATATGGTCAAAAACAATCACGATCGTGGCGGTGAGCAGCACTCCGATCAGCATGCCAGCCAAGCCCCAGACCCAGCCCCAGAAAACGATGGAAACAAGCACCACCAGTGGTGAGATGGCCAGACTACGGCCTGTCAAGCGGGGGTCGACGACATTGCCCAGCAATTGCTGGATGACGATCAATCCGGCGATCGTCACCAGCGCCCACCCGGGCCCGAACTGCAGCAAGGCAATGACTGTCGCCGGGATCACGGCGATGGTGGAGCCGATATAGGGGATGTAATTGAGCAGAAAAATAACGATCCCCCACAGCAGCGCGAAATCCACCCCGAGCAGCCACAGCCATAGACCGCTGCTCGCCCCGGTGACTGCGCTGATCAGGGTCTTGACCACGAGAAAGCGCCGCACCTGCTCGGACGCCGTGGTGATCGTCGCCATGATGGTCTGCACGCGGGTTTCACCGAGGCCGGCGGTCATTGTCTCCCGCCATTCACCGGCCTCGATCAGCATCAGCAGCACCAGAAAGAACACCAGCAGCAGCATGGCCATCAATAGCCACAAATAGCCAAATCCGGAAGTCACCCAGCTCAACGCCGGCCCGTACAGATTGCGAAGTGGCTCGGTGAGGATATCGCCATGCATCGCATGGCGCTCGGCGAGCGCTTGTAACTGCGCCCAGAGTTGCTGGGCGGCCGCGGCATAAGTCGGCGCCTTGGCCAGTATCATGCTCAGACTGAACCACACGCTCGCCACCAGCACACCGAGCACGGCAAGCAAAACGCTCATGCACACCACAACGCTCAGCCAGCGCAACGGCCGCGGTAATCGAGCATTAAGCCGGCTCTGTAACGGCCGCAGGATGAGCGTGACGAAAAACGCCAGCGTCAGCGGCATGGTGACCACATAGGTCGCCTTGAGCGCCCATCCCACCAAAATGACCGTGATCAGCGTCAACAGAATGATTATGGTCTGACGGCCGGGATCCACGTTGGCAGCAGCATCACGCATACGCCCCCCCTCATTTATCACGGAGCTCACCGGCGGCTCGCCTACAACCAGCACCCCTAATCCCGCGATTGTGTCAGCCAGGATATAGAAAAAACTCGTGAGATGAGTAAGGTAAAAGAATGCGAAGCCTTACCGCTCACCTCATCGCCAACGAGCAACGAGGTTTGATCCGATAGTTTCACAAACTGTGCTGCCCTTCAAGATCATCGCGTCCACCGACGAGACGCTGACGGTCTAGGTGGCCTTGGTGTTATTCGGCGAGTATTGTCATGTGCTGGGCGATGGCTGCGTCGAATGGGCACGGGGCCCGGACATCCAGGCCGACCACCATCACGACCACATTGGCCAGCATGGTAATCAGCAGCAGGATCTCGATGCGCTTGCCTTGCCGAGACCGGAGCATGCCGAAGCCCAGCCCGAACAGGGGGCTTTTGACATCGCGGAACCCTTCCTCGATCTACATGCGCTGGCGGTAGATCTTCACCACCATCTCTGCCCGCCTGGCGCGATCCGATAGGTTGCTGACCAGCACCCAAGGTGCCTTCTGTCGCCGGGCAATTTGCCGGCTGCCACCGTCTTGGGAGACCCAGCCCCGCGTGTTGTGATGTTTGCGCCCTTGCGGCGGGCGATGATAGAGTCCCGGCTGGGCGGTGAGCAGGTTGCTTTCTGGACGGAGCCCAGCGCACGCGTTACCGAGGTCGCTTGTTTGTGGGGTTGGCATGGACGACGACGGCTCCTGAACTATTCAATTCCCAGATAAGGCTTCCCACTTGCTGGAAGGTTAATAGGGTCGCAATATTTGCCATCCTGCCTTTGACCTTCCCATGCTGGAAAGCCTCACCCCAATTGAAATTCGAAGGAGATAGTTATGATCAGATTGAACGTTCCGAAGATGAGCTGCGGGCACTGTACCGCTGCAATCGAGAAGGCGATCAAGGTGATCGATCCGGCCGCCAAGGTTTCGTGTGATCTCGGGACGCACAATATAGAGGTGGAAAGTTTTCTGAGCGAGCGGGCCTTGTCCGAAGCAATCCGCGATGCCGGTTATGATGTGAAAACTCCGGCATCGACCTGACACAGAAAATGGCGTCGGCGGCCCCGTGGCGCCATCTCAACACGTCATCTGATGGACGAGACCGTTCGCAGTCCCGGGCATTTTCAACAAGTGCCTCCAGTTGCTCCTGTTCGACAAGCCTCGGAACAAGGACATCGCTAATCACAAATGACGACGTTCCCTTGACGCCGATCACCCCGGCCAGGCGCACAATCGACGCTTCATCGGCGCGTTCTTGCAGACCCATTGGTGCCCGGCGGAACTCCTCGTATTTGCCCTGTTGCCTTGCGGCGAATGCAGCCTTGACCGCAAATATCGAACCGTCGCGGCTTGATGAACCTCCTGCACGCCCGCGCTGCTGAAGTGGCAGGCGAGGCTCGGGAATGCTAGATGTGAGCTATGAGCCTTGCCAGCGAAAAACCGGGTGGGTCTGTACATGGCGGCATGCCGCTAAGTACGCAAGCCGACGCCACCACTTGCGTTCCAGAACTTCGGGAGGGCCGGGGCGCAATCCGACTTTTCGTAGAAGGCGATACTCTCTACGATGCAATGATTGCAGCGATTGAAAACGCTAGACGCGATATCCGCATGGAATCCTATATATTTGCGGCCGACGAGGTCGGAGCGCGCTTCGTGACCGCGCTCGCGGCCAAAGCACGCGGCGGACTTGACGTGCGGCTGCATCTCGACGCGTTCGGTGCTGGCCAGCGGAGCTTCCACAACCTTCAGCGCGAACTCGAAGGCAGCGGGGTTCAGTTCCGGTGGTTCAGGCCGTTTCGCGCCCGGCATCCGCTGCAATACCTCCAGCGCAACCACCGCAAGCTGCTAGTCGTGGACGGCCGGGAAGTATTCCTGGGCGGCTTCAACATTCGCCGTCTGAACTCGCGCCGACTGCACGGAGCGAGGCGTCGGCGTGACACCCATGTGCGCGTTTCCGGCCCGCTCGCAACGCTTGCCATCGGACATTTCGACCGGCTCTGGCACGATGCACACCAGCTCCCGGCAAGCGCCATTCCCAAAGACCCCAAAAACATGGAGGCGTTGTTGGTGGCGAGCTACTCGCGTCACTGCCAACATCGTCTTGCCTGCCTGCATGCCGGACTGATCGCGAAGGCCCAGTCTCACATCTACCTGACGTCGCCCTATTTTGGGCCGGGAATCATGGTCGACCAGGCGCTGCAGGCCGCTGCGACCCGCGGCGTGGACGTGCGGCTGTTGGTGCCCCGCAAGGGCGATCCGCTGGTTGCAGGCTGGGCGACGAAGGCATCCTATGCGCCGCTACTGGCCGCGGGGGTGCGGATTTATGAGTATTTGCCACGTCAGTTGCACGCCAAGACCTTGGTCATCGACGCAACCTGGGCGGTCGTCGGCTCCGCAAACCTCGATTACCTGAGCTTGTTCGTCAACCAGGAACTCGTGCTGATCGCACGCGATCGAACCCTGGCCGAGCAACTGCAGGCCCAATATATAGAGGACCTTGCAGAGGCAGAGGAAATCACGCTTTCCGCCTGGCGCCGTCGCGGCTGGGGCGCACGCGGCCTCGAAGCGATCGGCTGGACAGCGCGACTGCTGTTGTAAGCGACATCGTCCGTGTTTCCTGGGGGCCTCGCCGCTGGCCGCGTCGATTGACTAGGTGGTGCGTCGCCGGAACAGCCAGGTCCCGGCCGAGAGCGTGGTGGTCGCGATCAGCGCCATCGGCCAGATATGACGGAGGATGACCTCCGCCGGCACGGCCCTCAAGAATACGCCCTTGCAGATGGCGATGAAGTGGGTGATCGGGTTGATGGTGCTGAGCCACTGCAGCCAGTCGGGCATATTTTCCACCGGGGTCGCGTAGCCGGACAGCAGTACGGCCGGCACCAGGTAGAGCAGCAGTCCGATGACAGCCTGCTGCTGGGTCGAGGCGAGTGATGAGATGAACAGCCCGATGCCGATGATGGCGGCGAGATACACGGTCATACCCGCAAACAGCCCTATCAGCGAACCCCTCAGCGGCACGTCGAGCACGATCCAACCGAGTGCGAGCATGGCGCTGGCACTGGTGAGGGCGATGAGCAGCGCCGGTACCGTCTTGCCGACGAGGATCTCGACCGGCTGGAGCGGCGAGACCAGCAGCTGCTCAAAGGTGCCGAGCTCCCGTTCGCGGGCAACGGCCAGCGCCGAGACCATGAAGCCGACCATTGCGGTCAGGACCGCGAAAAGGGCGGGGACGGCCGACCACAGCGGTTCGGCATTAGGGTTGAACCAGGCCCGCGTGATCACCCTCGTCGGCGGGCGCGCGCCACCTTTGCTCAGTGTTTCGTTGAAACGCGCGACGATGCGCGTGGCATAGCCCAGCAGGATCTGCGCCGCGTTGGTGCGCCGACCGTCGAGCAGCAGTTGGACCTCGGCGCGCTCCCCGGCGGCGATCCGACGCGAGAAATCCGGCCCGAGGTGGAGCACCATGATCACGTCCTGGGACTCGATTGCCGACGCGATCTCGGCCACGCCCGTCAGATAGTGAATGCGTTCGAAAGTCTCGGCCCCTTCGAAGCGGCTAACGAGTTCGCGGGCTTCCCGTCCCAAGTCCTGATTGAGAACCGCCATGGAGACGTTCGTGACTTCCTGGGTGATGGCGAAAGCGTAGATCAGCAGCAGAAATGGCGGCGAGAACAGAACCACCCAGCGCGTCTGCCGGTCGCGGACGCTGGCCAGCAGTTCTTTTGTGATCAGTGCCAGGATGCGCCGCCACATGATCTATTCCAGCCGCCTGCGCGTGGTTATAGCTGTCAGGGTAAAGAAGCCGGTGGCGATTGCCGCGAGCCCTAGCAGGTCGGGCAGGATCACACTCCAAATGTCACCGGCGAGAAACAGTGTCTGCAGCGTCGAAACGAAGTAGCGGGCCGGCACCGCGTAGCTTATGAGCTGCAAGGCCCAGGGCATGCTATCGATCTCGAACACGAAGTTCGAGAAGTAGAAGGCCGGCAGAAAGGCCGACAGAATGGAGACCTGCGACGCGACGAGTTGATTGCGGGTCACCGTCGAGATCAAGAGCCCCTGACCCAGGGCGGCCAACAGGAAGACTGCCGAGACCAGCGTGAGCAGCGCGAAGGAGCCGCGGAAGGGTACGCCGAACAGGAGCACGGCAGTGGCGACCGACAGCGCCATTGAGCCCATGCCGAGCAGGAAATATGGCACCAACTTACCGACAAGGAGCTCGGGAATTTCAATGGGGGTGGCGAGCAAAGCCTCCATGGTGCCACGCTCCCACTCACGGGCGATCACGAGCGCCGTCAACAACGCACCGATCATGGTGAGAATGATGGCGATAGAACCGGGTACCAGGTAGTGGCGGCTCGAGGCCTCCGGGTTGAACCAAACCTGCGGCTGGAGCTCGACGGCCATGGGCAGCAGGGGCTGGGCCCGACTAACCGACTCCTGCTCGAGCCAGTTCGCCCACAGCAGCCCTAAGTAATTGCCCACCAGATCGGCGGTGTTGGGGTCGCTGCCATTGACGATGACCTGAATCGGTGCGCTCTCGCCGCGATACGCCTGCTCGGCGAAGTCGGCCGGCAGCACGACGATACCGTGGATGTCGCCAGCGACGAGAGCCGCCTCGAAGGTGCGGCGATCGCGCGCGGTTTCAATTCTGAAATAGGGTGAGTGGGACAGCGCTGCGGTGAAGCTGCCGCTCTCGGGGGTCGGCTGTTCGACCACCAACCCGACCGTGAAGAAGCGCGGGTCGAAGGTGACGCCGTAACCAAACAGGAACAGCAGAATCAGCGGTAGCACGACGGCCACCAGGATGCTGCTGGGATCGCGCCAGGCCTGGCGGGTCTCCTTGCGCACGATGCCGAGAACCCGGCGAAGCTTCTGTTTGCCCGGTGAGATGTTCGCGTTCATGCCAGACTCTCGCGGTCATCGGCTTCGACCAGGGCGATGAAGGCATCCTCGAGGGTCGGATCGGGTCGGCTCGCACCGCGAGCCCGCTCCTTCAGGTCATCCGGCGCGCCGATGGCGATGACGCGGCCGCGATAGACCAGCGCCATGCGGTCGCAGTACTCCGCCTCGTCGAGGAAGTGGGTGGTCACCATGATGGTCATACCGTTCGCTACCATGGCATTGATGTGCGACCAGAACTCGCGCCGGGTGCGGGGGTCGACGCCGGAGGTGGGCTCGTCGAGAAACAGCACGTCGGGGTCATGCATCACCGCGCAGGCGAGCGCCAGCCGCTGCTTGAAGCCCAGCGGCAGGGTGCTGGCGTCGACATCGAGATGGGGGCCGAGGGCGAAGGTCTCGACCATGCGTTTCAGGGCGTCGCGGCGCCGGCGGCCGCCGAGTCCGTAGACGCCGGCGAAGAATTCCAGATTCTGTCGTACGCTCAGATCGCCGTAGAGCGAGAACTTCTGCGCCATGTAGCCGAGCCGTGCCCGCGCCTCGCTCGGAGCCTTGGCGAGATCGAGCCCGACGACACGGGCCGTCCCGGACGTCGGCCGCAACAGCCCGCACAGCATCTTGAAGATCGTCGACTTGCCGGCGCCGTTGGGCCCGATCAACCCGAAGATCTCGCCCCGCTTGACCCGGAAATGGATCCCGTCGGCGGCGGTAAAGGTGCCAAAACGGCGGGTGAGATCCTGGGCCTCGACGACGCTGTCGATAGGATGTTCCCGGGATGCATAGGCGTCCGCGAAGGGCGATCGACCCCGTGGGCCGCCGCCGAGCAGGTCCATGAAGGCGTCTTCGAAGCGCGGGGGCACCGCTGCTATCACCGCCTCGGGCCCGGCGCCGATGTCGCCCGGCGCTGGTGCAGCGCCGCCCTTGCCGACCACCAGCCGGACGCTGCGTCCCTGGATGACGCCGTCGATCACGGCGGGCCGTTCCAAAGCGCGAGCCAGCACGGCGCGGCGCTCGCCACTTATGCTTCGAACCTGGAAGGTTCGTCCCTCAAGGCTTCGGGTCAGTGCCTGGGGCGGCCCCTGGTACAGCGCTTTGCCTTCACTCAACAGCAGCACCGAGGCGCAGCGTTCGGCTTCGTCGAGATAGGCGGTGCTCCAGACCACACCAATGTCTTGATCAACAAGTTCGTAGACCAGGCGCCAGAGCTCGCGCCGCGAGAGGGGATCGACCCCGACGCTCGGTTCGTCGAGCAGCAGCAACCGGGGCCGCTTGATCAGCGCGCAGGCGAGGCCGAGCTTCTGCTTCATGCCGCCGGAGAGCGCTCCGGCGAGTCGTCCGGTGAAGGACTCGAGCCCGGTGAACGACAGCAGCCGCGCGAAGGCTTCATCCCGTTCAGTCCCGATTACCGAGCGCAAATCGGCGTAGAGTTCGAGATTTTCGATCACCGACAAATCCTCGTAGAGGCCGAAACGCTGGGGCATGTAGGCGACGACGCGGTGCAGGGGAGCGGCGTGTGTCTTCGGATCGAAGCCACAAACGCGGAGGGTGCCGTCATCGATCAGGAGCAGGCCGGCGATGAGGCGCAGGAGTGTGGTCTTGCCGGCGCCGTCGGGCCCGACCAGACCAGTGACCTGGCCGGACTTGATTTGAGCGGTCAGCGCCTCGACGGCGGGTGTTCCATTTTCAAGGAAGCGTTTTGTGACCCCATCGATCCGGACAAGAGTCTCGGTCATGGTTCAGCCTCCTGATTCGGTTGCAGGATCACCGTCACCGGCATGCCCTGCCTGAGGCCGTCGTCCGGATCCTCGACGATCACCCGCAGCCGATAGACGAGGCTGGTTCTGAGCTCGCGGGTCTCCACGGTCTTGGGTGTGAATTCGGCGCGCGGCGAGATGAAGCCGACCTGCCCTCGATAGACCCCGCCGGAGTCGGTGCGGATCTCGGCCGGCATGCCTGGACGGACGTGGCCAAGTTCGGGTTCGCTCACATAGGTGCGGACCCAGACCGACGAGGTCAAGGTCAGGGTGTAGATCGTCTCACCCGGCGCTACGATGGCGCCGGGCTCGCGCACGCGCGTGAGGATGACCCCGTCATTGGGTGCGATCAGGGTTGCATCGGTAAGGCGTCGCTGCGCAAGGCTGAGTGCGGCCAGATCGGCATTGAGCTGGGCGCGGGCCTGGTCGATGTCTTCCCGGCGCGGCCCGGCCTCCGCCAGCTCCAGGGTTTTCATGGTGGCACGCAGCTGGGCCCGGGCTTCGTCGAGGCGCGCCTGCGCTTCGTCATGGATCTGATGCGAGGCGACGTTGCGTGCCGCCAGCGCCTGTTGGCGGTCTAGGGTGGCTTGGGCGAGGCGCAGCGCCGCCCGACGCTGCGCGACCAGGGCGCGCACCTGGTCGATCTCCGCCGACCGCGTGCCGGCTTCCAGCGCGGCGAGTGCGGCCGCTTGGCGCTCGACCCGTGCCTGGGCCAGGCGGACCTCGTCGTCGAAGTCATCCCGCTCGAGGGACGCGACGACCTGTCCCGCCGCGACGGCGTCGCCCTCCTCCTGGATGAGCGCGGCTATCCGCCCCGGGACCTTGAACGCCAGATTGACCTGTCGCACGTCGACATTGCCCAGCAGCTCCAGGCGATCGTGGTCCTCGTGCAAATCGCCCTCATATTTCCAGTCGAGATATTTCCAGCCGAGGCCGGCGGCGCCGGCGAGCACGAGGAGGGCCGACGCGGCGACGATGATACGTTTCACGGCTTGCATAGGAGCGGCCTCCCTATTACTCGGAGCCCGTTGAGCTCGGTGCCAACGGGGACGCCATCTTTCGACCCGGTCCGCTCACACAATTTCGTTGTTGGCGCGGTTTTCCAGGGCACGCTCCCATTCCGCGATGTAGTTCCGGTGCGAGGGGACGGCGTCCCGCTGGCGTGCGAGCTGGATCTGGAAGACCATTATCGGTCCGTTGCGAAAGGCCATCTCGCACATGTTCAGATAGAATTCCCACATGCGACAGAAGCGCTCATCGTAGAGGGCTCGCACCTGTTCGCGGTTGGCCGCAAAGCGTTGCTCCCACTCCCGCAGCGTCTCCGCATAGTCAAGGCGCAGCACCTCGATGTCCGTTACCCACAGGCCGGCCTTCTCCACTTCGGCCAGCACCTCCGAGAGTGCGGGGCAATAGCCGCCGGGAAAGATGTACTTGCGCAGCCAGGGATTGGTTTGCCCCGGCGGTTCCATGCGCCCGATGGCATGGATCAGGGCGACGCCGTCGGGCTTGAGCAGGCCCTTCAAGGTGCGGAAGAACTCCCTATAGTGCGACACCCCGACGTGCTCGAACATGCCGACCGAGACGATCCGGTCGTAGACCTCGCGCTCCGCTCGGTAGTCGAGCAGCTCGAAGCGCGCACGCTCGGCCAGCCCTGAGCGCACCGCCCGCTGCTGGGCGACCTTCAACTGCTCCTCGGAGAGGGTGATCCCCTTGACACGGGTCTCGGCGCTCTCGGCGATATGCAGGGCTAGGCCGCCCCAGCCCGAGCCGATATCGAGCACGCGCATGCCCGGCTGCAACAGCAGCTTGGCGGTGATATGGCGCTTCTTTTTCTCCTGCGCCTGCTCGAGGCTCTCGTTGCCGTCCGGGAAATAGGCGCAGGAATACTGGCGATCCCGGTCGAGGAATAGATCGAACAGCTCGGCCGAGAGATCGTAATGATGGGCGACATTCGCGCGCGAGCGGCCGAGCGGATTGTACTGTTGCAGATAACGCAGGGGTCGGCCAAGCCGCTGCAGTCGCTGCATCGGATGGCGATCGAGGGCTTCGGCGCTGGCAGTGCAGAGATCGAGGAAGTCGCGCAGGCTTCCTTCCTCCACGGTCAAGGTCCCGTCCATGTAGGCCTCGCCCAGATGCAGGCCGGGGTTCATGATCAGTTTGCGATAGAGCGCCCGGCGGTGAAGCCGCACCGTGACCGCCGGCGCGCCACCCGGCCCGAAACGCTGCCGCTGCCCGGACGGTGTTATCACCGTGAGCTCTCCGGCCTGAACGATACGACTGAGGAATGCCGACAACATTATGGAAGCCTCCTTGCTAGTTGCTAGTTGCAGTGAAATGTCATGACTCAGTGAAATGTCATGACTCAGTGAAATACCATGCCGGCGATATGGAAGCCGGCGTCGACGTAGAGCACCTCGCCGGTGATCGCTGTGGTGTAGTCGCTGGCCAGCATCAGCGCGGTGCGCCCGACCTCATTGGTTTCCACGGTGCGGCGCAGGGGCGCCCGCTTCACGGACTCGTTGAGCAGCTCGTCGAAGTGCTTGATGCCGGAGGCCGCCCGGGTCTTGACCGCGCCGGCGGAAATGGCATTGACGCGGATGTTGCGCGGGCCCAGCTCATGGGCCAGATAGCGCACCGAGGCCTCCAGCGCGGCCTTGACGGGGCCCATGACGTTGTAATGATCGACGACTTTCTCGGCGCCGACGTAGCTCAGCGTCATGAGGCTGCCGCCCCGGTCCATCAACGGCTCGGCCAGCTGGGCCATGCGGATCAGCGAGTGGCAGGAAATCACCATCGATTCGGCGAAGCCCTCGGCCGAGCAGTCCGTGAGTCGCCCGTGCAGTTCCTCCTTGCGGGCCCAGGCGATGGCGTGCAGGAGAAAGTCCAGCCGTCCCCAGCGCTGACGGATCGCCTCGAATACCGCCTCCAGTTGCCCCGGCACGGTGACATCGCAGGGCAGCAAGAGCCCGGCGTTCACCTCCCGGGCCAGTGGCTCGACATGGGGCCGCGCCTTGTCGTTGAGGTAGGTGAGCGCCAGCTCCGCGCCGGCATGGTGGAAATGCCGGGCGGCCGACCAGGCCAGGCTGTGTTCGTTGGCGGCCCCCACGATCAGGCCCTTGCGTCCTTTCATGTCGATGAGTTCCATGTTCGTCCTTCCTCTCTCTAGGATGTCGGTGGTCGGGTCTTCAGCTGTGGCTCGACAACCCCTGAGGTGACGTGGCGCTGGCACAGGCAGCGCACACAGGTGCAGGCGTCGTCGCAGCAGTCCGGGTCGTGCTGGGGTATGCGTCCGTGGCGTCGCGCGAACGGATACAGGATCCGGCCCAACAGGCTCGGGCGATATAGCTTGGCGAGCATCGGGCGCGCATCCCCCGCTGCCAGCCGGCGAAATATGGCCCGTCGGCCCCGGTCACCGGCCTTGGCGTACAGCAGTCGGTTGCCGATGCCCTGGCGGATGGCCGGCAGCAGCGCGCGTTGCCACAGCGCGTCGTAATCGCGACCCTCCAGCAGGCTGCGCGCGGCCAGGATGCCCGAGCGCAGGGCATACCGCATGCCAAAGCCCGCGAGTGCGTCCTGAAAGCCCGCATGCTCACCCACCAGCAGGCGCCCCTCGTGCTCGCCCCGGCAGGGCGGTCCATAGTTGCCGATCCCGCCGAAGGCGCGCGCGGTGCGCATGTCCAGCCCGGCATGCTCGATAAAGAAGGCGATCGTGCGCGCCAGGAACGCGTCGCTATGGGTAAACTCCCGGAACAGACAGGTAGCGACGGTACCCTGGCCATTCCGTACCAGCAGGTAGGCGTAGCCGCCCGGCGCCAGGCGATCACTGAAGCAGGCCCACTGGCCGTCCGGCATGCGGGTCTCGAACAGGTAGCCCACCGCCATGACGTTGGCGAGCATCGGCCCCGTGGCCACGACGGCGAGGCCGGGAGCGCTCTTGAGGGGAGAGGAGAGCCTTACCTCCACGCCGCTGGCCTGGGCCTGCTCGAGCAGCGCCTGATCCAGCGTGTCCGTCCCCGACCCGCGCCGGACCAGGTAGTACAATGGCTTCTCCGCACGAATCTCGTGGCGAGCGTCCCGGCCGTCGAAGGCCGTCACGTGCGAGATGGCATGATGCTCGAAGCTGGGTCGGATCCCCGCGCTCGCGAGTTCATCGAGCACATCGATGTCGTCACTCCAGCTCTCGAGCCCTTGGAAGTCACCGTGAAAGCGGGCGCCAACGCGACGGCGGCGCTCGTGCACGATCACGCGCTGCCCGGCGCGCGCCAGCACGATGGCGCAGGCCAACCCGGCGGGGCCCGCGCCGATCACGGTCACGGGCTCCCGGCGCGAGGGGACGGCGCAGACGGTCTGGGCCTGGATCACGGCTGAAGGGCCTCGACGTTCACCCACGTCTCGACCTATGCTGCCACTGCGCACGAGCGTACCGTTCGGGATCCGCCTCGAACTGTTCGCGGCAAGCCGCTGAACAGAAGTAATAGCGCTTTCCCCGGTATTCACTCCCCACGGCGGCAGTCTGGAAGCTGATCGCCATGCCACATACCGGATCCACGAAAGACTTCCGTTCCGCTTGTTCGTGTTTCATTGCTGTTCACTCCTTTATAAGTCAGAACCACGCCTTCTTGCTGCGCCCCCGTCTACAAACGCAGCCCGCCATCCAACGCCAGGATGCGGCCATTGAAGTAGTCGTTTTCGAAGATGAACTGCGCCGCGTGAGCGACTTCCGCGGGGTCCCCCAGCCGTCCCGCCGGGATTTGGGCCCGCAGCTTGTCGAGGACCTTGTCGGGCATCGCCTCGACCATGGCCGTGCGAAAGAACCCGGGAGCGATGGCGGCGACGCGGATGTTGTGGCGGGCGAGCTCCTTGGCCCAGGTGACGGTCATCGCATCCACCCCCGACTTGGCCGCCGAGTAGTTGGTCTGGCCGATATTGCCCGCACGGCTGATACTCGAAATATTAAGGATCAGCCCAGGGGATTGGCGGGTGGTGTCATCCGCCCGCATCTCGATCATCCGCGCCACCGCCTCCCGGGCGCACAGAAAGACGCCACGCATATCGATATGCGAGACTGCGTCCCAGTCCGTCAATGACATCTTCTTGACGACATGGCCATCCTTGGCCTTGACCAGCAGACCATCCTGGGTGATGCCGGCGTTGTTGATCACCCCATCCAATCTACCGAAATCATTCGCCAGCGCCTGGAAACAGGCTTCCACATGGGTTTCCTCGGTGATATCCACGGGATAGTACCGACTGCGCGGTCCCGCTTGCTCGCAAGCGGCGTGGGTCTGTTGCAGGCCGTCCTCATCCCTGTCCAGCAGGGCCGTCTGCGCGCCGCATTGTGCGAGGTGTACCGCCATGGCGCGGCCAAGCCCTTGGGCGGCCCCGGTGATCGCGATCGTCTTGCCGTTCAACTCCATGCTTGCGCTCCTTATTCACAGGATCGATATCAGTGGCCTCGAAGTGGCCGTCATTGCCGATGAGGGTGAACATCACTCGGCGGTCAGCAGCATCTTGATGGCCTGCTCCTTCGCTGCCTGGGAAAACACGTCGTAGGCCTTCTCGATGTCGTCAAGCTTGAAGCGGTGGGTCACCAGCCCCGCGGGCTCGACGCCACCGGCCTCGACGATGCGCATCAGCACCGGGGTCGTGTCAGTGTTCACCAGGCCGGTACGCACCGTGACATTCTTGATCCACAGATCCTGTAGGCGGAACTCGACGCTCTTGCCGTGTACGCCGATGTTGGCGATATGCCCCCCCGGGCGGACGATGCGCTGGCAGATGTCGAAGGTTTCGGGAATGCCTACCGCTTCCATGGCCACGTCCACGCCTTCGCCATTGGTCAGCTCGTCGATGGCATCGATCGGCTCCCGGGCGATGGTGTCGGTGGCGCCCAATTGCTTCGCCATGGCCAGGCGGTTCTCGTCCGGGTCGACCATGATGATCCGCGCCGGGGAGTAGAAGCGGGAGGTCATCAGCGCTGCCAGGCCGATGGGGCCGGCGCCGACGATGGCCACCGTGTCACCGAGCGTGACCTCACCATTCAGGGCACCGATCTCGTGGCCGGTGGGCAGAATGTCGCTCAGCATCACCGCCGCGGCGCGATCCATGTCCTTGGGCAAGCGGTGCAGGCTGTTGTCCGCGTGGGGGATGCGCACGTATTCCGCCTGGGTGCCGTCGATCAGATGGCCGAGAATCCAGCCGCCGTCGCGGCAGTGGGCATAGATGCCGCGCTTGCAGTAGTCGCAGCGGCCACAGGAAGTGATGCAGGAAATCAGCACCTCGTCGCCAACCTGGATATGGCTCACGCCGTCGCCGACCTCCTCGACGACGCCGACGCCCTCGTGGCCGAGGATACGACCATCCTCCACGGCGGGTACGTCGCCCTTGAGGATGTGCAGGTCGGTGCCGCAGATGGTGGTATGGGTAATGCGCACCACCGCATCCGTGGGCTTGGTGATGCTCGGGCGCGGTTTGTCCTCCCAGCGACGCTGGCCAGGACCATGATAGACGAGTGCTTTCATGATGTTGCCTCCTTGAGTGGCGCGGCTCGGCACTTTCATAGCGAGCCGCGCGTACGGGTTGATTCGCGGTTACGCTAGGCGCTCCAGCGCCAGCGCCACCCCCTGGCCGCCACCGATGCACAAGGTGACCACGCCGCGGCGCACGTCGTCCCGGGCCATGGCGTGCAGCAGCCGGGTGGTCAGCACCGCCCCGGTGGCGCCGATGGGATGGCCATGGGCGATCGCGCCGCCTTCCACATTGACGATGTCCTCGGCCAGCCCGAGCTCCCCGATCAGGGCAAGGACGATGGCCGCGAAGGCCTCGTTGATCTCGATGCGCTCGACATCACCCATGCGCCAGCCGGCGCGTGCTAGTGCCTGTTGCACCGCCGGCACCGGGCCGAGGCCGAAGTAGCCGGGCTCGACGGCGCCGACGCCGTAGCTCACCAGACGCGCCATGGGCGCGAGGCCCTGGCGTTCCGCCCAGGCGCGATCGGCGACGATCATCGCCGCCGCGCCCGTGTTCAGCCCGGGGGCGTTGCCGGCGGTGATGGTGCCCTCCTTGCGGAAGGCCGGCCTGAGTTTGCCGAGGCCCTCGGCGGTGGCGTCGGGGCGGTTGTGCTCATCGCGCCCGAAGGCCACCGTGCCCTTGCGGGAGTTGACTTCGACCGGCACGATCTCGGCGTCGAAGCGTCCTGCCGCCTGCGCCTCGCCGAAGCGCTGCTGGCTGCGCGCCGCCCATCGGTCCTGATCCTCGCGGCTGATGCCGAAGCGGCTGACCAGATCCTCGGTGTGCCACCCCGAGTGCTGATCGGAGAAGGCATCATTGAGCCCGTCGCGCAGCATGCTGTCGTAGATTTCGGCATTGCCCATGCGATGGCCCCAGCGTCCGGCGAGATCCAGGTAGGGCGCGAGGTCCATATTCTCCATTCCGCCGGCGATGGCACAGTCGAGATGCCCGAGCATCACCTCCTGGGCGGCGCTGGCCACGGCTTGGGCGCCGGAGCCGCAGACCCGGTTGACCGTCATCGCCGGCACCGACACCGGCAAGCCGGCATGGATCGCGGCCTGGCGCGCCGGGTTCATCTTGGCGCCGGCCTGGACCACCTGACCCAGCACCACGCTCTGCACGTCCTCGGGGGCCAAGCCCGAGCGGCGCAGGCTCTCGGCGATGGCGGTGGCGCCGAGCTCGGGTGCCGGCGTGGCCTTGAGTGTGCCGCCGTAGGTGCCGATGGCCGTGCGCACCGGGGCGCAGAGAACGACGTTGGATTCCTTCATGATTGCTCACCTCGCTGACTATGACATTGGCCGCGCCCTTCGGCACGGCTGCTCTGGGGCCATCGATGGCAGCGGCCCCCTTCCCCGCAGGACGGGCTCATTTCTCCAGGACATAACGTCCTGGCGCTTCGTCCAGCGCCGGATAGCCTTGGGTCTCCCCCGGCTCCCGAGCGGGTATGCGCTGGGTACTGTGACCTTCCAGCCAGCCCTGCCAGCAGGGCCACCAGGAGCCGTCATGATGCGCGGCAGTGGCCTGCCAGCCATCCGGATCCATGAAGGGGTCCTCAGCCTGGATGGTCGAGATCTGGTGGAAGCGGCGGGAATCACCGGGCGGGTTGACGATGCCGGCGTTGTGCCCGCCGCTGGAGAGCACGAAGGTGACGTCCGCCGGCGTCAGCCACTGAACCTTGTAGACGGAGCGCCAGGGGGCGACATGATCCTTGAGCGTGCTGACGGCGAACACGGGGATCTCGATGTCGGTCAGCGATACGGGCCGTTCGTCCACCCGGTAGCGCCCACCGGCGAGATCGTTGTCGAGGAACAGCCACCGGAGGTACTCGCTGTGCATGCGTGCCGGCATGCGGGTGCCGTCGGCGTTCCAGGCCATCAGGTCGAACATGGGCGGACGCTCGCCGGCCAGATAACTGCGCACCATCTTCGACCAGATCAGGTCCTGGGAACGCAGCAACTGGAAGGCGCCCGCCATCTGGCGCGTATCCAGATAGCCCCTGACCGCCATGAGGTCCTCGAGGAAGCGTACCTGGTCCTCGTCGATGAACAGCATCAGCTCGCCGGCCTCGCTGAAGTCGGTCTGCGCGGCGAGCAGCGTCAGGCTGGCCAGGCGAGTGTCACAGTCCCGCCCCATGGCGGCCGCGGCGATCGACAGCAGCGTCCCGCCCAGGCAATAGCCCACGCCGTGGACGCGCTGCTCCGGGCAGATGGCCGTGACCGCGTCGAGGGCCGCCATGACCCCCAGCCGGCGGTAGTCGGCCATGCCCAGGTCTCGCTCGTCGCTGCCCGGGTTCTTCCAGGAGACGACGAACACCGTATGGCCCTGGGCCACCAGGTAGCGGATCAGGGAGTTCTCCGGGGAGAGGTCGAGGATGTAGTACTTCATGATCCAGGCCGGCACGATCAGCACCGGTTCGGCATGGACCTCCTGGGTGGTGGGCGCGTACTGGATCAGCTCGATGAGCCGGTTGCGGTAGACCACCTTGCCCGGCGTCACCGCCACGTCTCGGCCGACCCGATACGCTTCGACCCCCACCGGCCCTTCGCCGGCCTGGCGTCGCTGCCAGTCCTCCAGCAGATTGGAGGCACCACGGGCCAGGTTGGCGCCACCCTCGCGCCGCGTCTGCTCCTGCAGTTCGGGGTTGGTGGCGAGGAAGTTTGACGGCGACCAGATGTCGAGCATCTGCCGCGCGCCGAAATTCACCATCGCCTCATGGTGGCGCGAGACGCCCGGTACGCCGGTGGTGGCCACATTCCACCACTGCTGCTGCAGCAGGAAGCCCTGATAGAGCATGTTGAAGGGCCAGCGCTGCCAGGCCTCGTCGCGAAAGCGTTTGTCCTGGGGCAGCGGCTCGATGCAGGGCTCACACGGCGCCTGGCCGGCGCGCTCGCAGTAGCTGCCGAAACGTTGCCACTTGCGCAGGGCCTTGCCGACGAGTTCCGTCTGCTTGTCCGGTGACAGCAGCAGGTGTTGCGCCCAGTCCCACCAGGCCTGCTGGACGGCGGTCGGTGACAGCCCCCCTGTGAAGAGGCTCATCATGGCGTGCAGGCGCGCGTCGGTGGTCGTCGCCGGTGGGCTCGCTGTCGTCCCGTCGATGGTGGCTCGGGTGGTGGTTCGGGTCGTGGTGTCCATCAGCGCACCTCCCTGGGGCAGCAGGCCGACTCGGGTTGCGGGGAACAGCAGAAGGTGGATTCCGCTTCGTCAGGGGAGGGCACGGGCAGGCGGATCCCCGCGCGGTACATCAGCGCCGCCACGGCCAGTCCGGCCAGGCGCGCCTCGGGCGGGTCGGCCCGGGAACTCAGTACCGCCGGCACCGTCAGCCCCATGACCACCCCGGCCGCCGTGGCGCCGGCATGGTACTCGAGGTTCTTGGCCAACACGTTGCCTGACACCAGATCCGGCATGAGCAGGATGTCGGCCTTCCCCGCCACCGGGGAGTCGATGCCCTTTTCGCGGGCCGCACGTTCCGAGATGGCGTTGTCGAAGGCCAGTGGCCCGTCGACCTCGGCGCCGGCAATCTGGCCGCGGCGGGCCATCAGGGTCAGGCAGGCCGCATCCAGGGTAGAGACGATGGCCGGATTGACCGTTTCCACGGCGGAAATGACCGCGGCATGTGGCCGCTCGAGCCCGATCATGTGCATCAGCTCGATGGCGTTCTGGAGAATCTGCGCCTTGGCATTGAGGTCGGGGGTAATGTTCACGGCCGCATCGGTCACGGCCAGCAGGCGTGGGCAGTCGGGCACGTCCACCAAAAAGACGTGGCTCACTCGCCGGCCGGGCTGTCGCAGGCCATTGCCCAGCAGGGCATGCATGAAGGTATCGGTGTGGAGGTGCCCTTTCATCAGCGCATCCGCGCGTCCGGCCTGCACGAGCTCCACCCCGATGCGGGCGGCCTCCACATCCGAATCGGCCTCGATCATCGCTTGTGGATCGAGGTCCCACCCGATCGCCGCGGCGGCCTCGACGACCTCGGCGGGGCGGCCGATGAGCACCGGCTCGGCGATGCGTCGCCTCGCCGCCTCGCGAAGCGTCTCCAGCACCGCCGCCTGGGCCGCGTTGACCACGGCGACGCGGATCGGGTTACCGCCACTGGCTCGCTGAATCAGGTCATCGAGCGTCGCCAAGGCCATTGGCGTTGCCATCTGGGTCATGTCACCTCCTGGGTGTTGGTTAATGTGCGCTGCACGTGCCGGGCGATCATCCGTTCTTCATCGGTGGCCACGGCCTCTACCCGGACCGGGCCCTCGGCGGCGGAAATCACCGGCCCGGGCGTGCGGTTGCGTCCTTCCTCCAGTGTGATGCCGAGATACCCCATTCCTGCGCAGATCTGTGCCCGGATCGCCGGTGAGTTCGCGCCGATGCCGCCGGTGAAGATCAGCCGGTCCAGCCCGCCGAGCGCGGCGCTCAGGGCACCGATGAAGTGGCGGGCACGATGGCAGAAGAAGTCGACGGCCTGCGCGGCCTCCGGCGTATCCTCGCGGTGCGTCAGGAGTTCCCGCATGTCGGCACTCACCCCGGAAAGCCCCAGCAGCCCCGAGCGTCGATAGAGAAGTTCCTCGATCTCTGCGGCATCGAGCCCGTCATGACCGGCCAAATAGAGCAGGATACCGGGGTCCAGATCGCCGCTGCGGGTACCCATGGGCATGCCGCCCAAGGCGCTGAAGCCCATCGTGGTCTCGACGCTGCGCCCGTGGCGGATCGCCGCCATCGACGCCCCGTTGCCCAGGTGTGCGACGATCAGTCGTTCGTCGAGCGCTGCGGGGCCGTGGCGCCGTCTCAGGTCGTCGACGATGAACTCGTAGGAGAGGCCGTGGAAACCGTAGCGACGCACCCCTTGGGCCGCGTATTCCCGGGGCAGGCCGGTGTGCCGGGCAACCGCGGGCAGGCCGTGGTGGAACGCCGTGTCGAAGCAGGCGAGTTGGGGCACGTCGGGGAATTGCGTGCGCATGGCGCTGATCCCGGCCAGGTTGTGTGGCAGGTGCAGCGGAGCCAGTGGCACCAGAGCGTGAAGTCGGTCCAGCAGGGAGGCATCGATCCGTTGAGGGCAGTCGCAATCGGGGCCACCATGGACCACCCGGTGCCCGATGCCGACGAGGTCCAGTCGGCTTGTCTGCTGTTGAAGAAGGGTGTCGACCTTCTCGATGGCGGTGGCATGATCAGCCATTCGCGCGGGGTGGTCGTCAACCGTTCCCTGTGCACTCGACATCTGGAGCCGGCCTTGTGACGTGCCGATCCCACTGGCCGCTCCCCATACCAGCCGTGCGAGCCCTTCCGTCACACCGAACACGGCGAACTTCAGGCTGGATGACCCGCAGTTGACCACCAGAATGGCCGATCGACGGTTTGGCATAGTCGAATTTCCTTACTCCGGGGGCGAAAGATGGTCCCTGTTCAGCGCCCGACTACAGGTCTCGGGCTCGGTTGATCTGTTGGGACAGACGCATTGCCTCGTGTTCCTCAAGCTTCAAGAGCTCGCGAACGAGGTCCCGAGCCTCGGGGATGTCGGCGCGTCCTTCCAGGTAGCGGTATAGCGCGATGACCTGATCGTGCAGCGAGAAGACTTCCCGGCTGATGTCTTCGAAGCCCATCTCGGCATAGGGCAAATTGCACGCCTGATGGGGTTTGATGGGCGCATGCGACAGATAGTCGTAAACCCAGGTGTTTAGGGTCTTGGGGTCGGCCTGCTGCTCGAAGCTGGCCACGGTATGCTCCAGGACCGCTTCGTGATCGGCGAGATACTCCAGAAGCGATTTGGCCCGTGCCTCCTCCTGCTGGGTGGCACAGTGCCTGAAGCATTCGGCCAACTGGGCATGCAGCTGGCGAGTCCAGTCGATCAGGTCATGAAAGGTCTCGATCTTCATTTATTGCTCTCCATTAGTGGGTTGCTCTATAGGTATTGGCTGTAAACCGGGTCGGCTTCGACTGGGTCACTCGTTCTCGCTCCACCATCCCCCGCCGTAGAGGCTGCGAAACCCCATCTCGTACATGCTGTCGCGGGTCGTGCCGGCAAGCTCCAGCGTCGAGGCGATAGAGTCGCTCACCAGCGTCTCCCATTGCCGATAGGGGGTGTCACTATCGACCGGCGCCGGCGCGGTCTCCACCATCTCGGCCAGCCACTTCACTCCGGTCATCCAGGGGGAGAAGCGTTCCGAGAACATCAGCCGGCTGGTCCGCGCCGGATGCAGTTGTCGCAGCGCCTCGGCGGACCAGGGGGTGGTGTAAAACCGCACCCAGGGCCCGACGAAGGTCTCGTAGAGGGCCACATTGTGCTCGGAGAGCGCTCGCACCCGATCGAAGGCCGGGGCCTGGTCGGGATAGTCCAGGTCTTCCACGCGGCGCTCCTCGAAGCGCACCTGGAACTGGGGCTTGTGACAGTCGGGGTCGCCGGTGGGGTTGTCGATGCGCATCTCGTAGAGGCCAGGGGCCAGGTCATTCAGATTGCCGACGCTCTCGAGGATCGCTCGGTGCTCGAGGCGCGCCACCTTGGAGGAGACGAAGATGCCCAGATGCCCGACGTGGGGATTGAGCAGGTAGACGATACGCTGGTCGGCGGCCTTGAGTGCCGCGGTATCGGGATAGACCGCGGGGATCCAGTTGAGCGCCTGATGGGGCGGGGTGATGTTGTCGCCGCCGGAGGCGAAGATCACCAGGGGGTTGCGGATGCGCTTGAGGTCGACGCTACAGCCGGGGCAGAGCTCGAGCTCGCCACGCTCCAGCTTGTTGCCAACGAAGAAGTTCTCGACGATGGCAACGATCTCTTCCTTGCTCAGGCTATAGAACCCCGTCCACCAGCGCTCGAACTTGAGGAAGCGTTCGCGCTGGCCGTCGATGTCGGCGAACAGCTGATAGTCCTTCTGCCACAGGGTATTCGCCGGCTTGAGGGCTTCGAAGTTGGTGGCGAGGTTCGCACCGTCGAAGCGCCCGTCTCCCAGGTCGGCCATCAGGTGCGTCAGCCAGGCACCGCCCAGCAGGCCGCCGGCGAGGCGCATGGGATTGACGCCGGATTCGCCGGACCAGTAGGAGAGCGGCGAGCCGTTCAGCACCGCCGGCCCGACCAGACCCTCGCAGTCGGCGGAGAGCAGCGCGATGGCCCAGCCCGCCTGGCAGTTACCGTAGAGCACCGGCGGCTGGCCGGGGTGGCGCTCGGCCAGCGTCTCGACGAAGCGGCGCAGGACGTGCAGCACGTCCTCCAGTGTCTGGCCGGGGACGGGCTCGGGGAAGAAGATCACGAAGTAGACCGGGTGTCCCTCGTGGAGCGCCATGCCCACCTCGGAGTCGCGCTTGAAGCCGCCGATGCCTGGGCCGTGGCCGGCACGCGGGTCGACGATCATCACCGGCGGCCTAGTCTCGTCGAGGCAGTCCTCTAGGCAGTCCTCGCCGACCCGGGTGATGCGCAGCAGGGCATAGTTGGCGGGGCGCGCCAGTCGACGGCCATCCACGAGCATCTCGTAATCGAAGTCGAGCAGTGGCGGCTTGCCCGCCTGCTCATGCTCGAGCATGTTGTCGGCGCGCTCACGCAGCGTGTCCAGGTAGCGTACGCCGCGTCGCCACAGGTCGGTCTGATAGGCGAGTAGCTCCGTGGCCGGGTGGCTCGGGAGGGTGCCTTCTTCGGGCTCGGGTGCGGTCATCGGGGCGTCCATCTCTGGTGGGGCGGTGGGTTGGCGCTTGCGCGGGGCTTTACGCGCCGCGGGGGGCTTGGTGGTCGATGTCTTGGCGGTCATAGTGGATACCTCTCAGTGTCAGGATGTCGTTGGCTTCGGGGCGACGCCGATCTCGATCTGGTGATCGGACAGGAAGCGGTACGGCGGGACCTCCAGATTGATCGGGGCCGGCACCGCCTTGAACACGCGTCCGGCGAAGTCGAATCGGGAGCCGTGGCAGGGGCAGAAGTAGCCGCCCGGCCAGTCGTCGCCGACCGAGCCTGGCTCCGGTCGAAACAGGGGCACGCAGCCGAGGTGGGTACAGATGGCGATGACCACCAGATACTCCTCCTCGAGCGAGCGCAGTGGCCCGGTGATATAGGCCGGCTGCTGTGATTCCACCTCGGCGAGGGGATCGCGAAGTCGGCCGGAATCCGTTAGCGTCGCCAGTCGCTCGAGGATCGCCGGGGTCCGACGCAAGACCCAGACGGGCTTGCCGCGCCATTCCACGGTCAACTGCTGCCCCGGCTCCAGCTTGTCGACGTCGACCTCGACGGGGGCTCCGGCGGCCCTGGCGCGGGCACTGGGCAGCCAGGAGGCAATGAACGGCACGGCCGTGAAGGCCGCCCCGACGCCGCCGGCCACCACGGTCGCGCCGACGAGAAAGGGTCTGCGTTTCATGACAACCTCCCAGGATCGATAGTCGAATCCTCCGCCGGTGGTGCAGACTGCCGGGGCAGCGTCGCCGCCAGCACCGCAGCGCCGACCAGCGCCGCGACGGCTGAGGCGAGTAACACGCCCTGGCGGGCCGCGGTCAGGGCCGCCGGGGTGTCGAAGGCGAGCCCGGCGATGAACAGGCTCATGGTGAAACCGATACCCGCCAGCACGGCCACCCCGTAGAGGTGCCACCAGCGAACCCCGGCGGGCATCCGCGCGAGGCGCAGCCGGATCGCCAGCCAGGCGAAGGTGAACACCCCCAACTGTTTGCCCAGCAAGAGACCGAGGGTCACCCCGAGGAAGACGTTGCCGAAGCCCTCGCCTCCTGCTCTCACCGCGATCCCCGCGTTGAAGAAGGCGAACACGGGCACGACGCCGAAGGTGACCCAGCGCCTCAGATCATGGTAGGTGCGATCGAGTGGGGAGCCTTCCCGGTGGCCATCCCGCGTCCTGGCGGGAATGGCCAAAGCGATCACGACCCCGGCCAGGGTCGCGTGAACCCCGGACTTGAGTACCGCGACCCACAGCACCAGCCCCAGCAGCACGTAGGGCAGGGCGCGCATGACACGAAAGCGATTGAGGAGTACGAGGCCGGCGAGGGCGGCACCGGCGATGAGCAGTGCCTCCCCGACGAGGCGCTCGGTATAGAACAGCGCGATGATCACGATGGCACCGAGATCGTCGAAGACCGCCAGGGCCATCAGGAACACCCGCAATGCCGGGGGCACGCGCTCGCCGAATAGCGACAGCACCGCCAGGGCCAGCACGATGTCGGTGGCGGTGGGCACGGCCCAGCCGTGGGCGGCGATCCCTGCGGTGCCGTTGACGATCAGGTAGACCAGCGCCGGCAGCAGCATGCCACCGGTCGCCGCGATCGCCGGCAATGCCACCTGCCGGGCCGAGCCCAGCAGACCACCGAGCATCTCGCGCTTGAGTTCGACGCCCATCAGCAGGAAGAAGAACACCATCAGCCCGTCGTTGATCCACAGGATCAACGGCTTGTCGATGCCCAGGGTGCCGACCTGCAGCGACACGGGGGTATGGTGCACCAGTTGGTAGAAGTCACGCAGTGGCGAGTTGGCGAGTATTAGCGCCACGAGCATGGCGCCGACGGTGACCAGCCCCGCCGCCCGTTCTTCCTTGCCCTGTTGCGCCAACGTCGTCACGGTGGATAATCTCCTGAAGGTCGACCTAGGCGCGCCAATCGCTCGTACGCGCTGTCCGCCACTGGGGAATGAATCGTGGCGTGTGTGTCGCATAGGCTTGCCACGCCTCACCGAACCGACGCGCTACCTCGCGCTCTTCGTGGATCGCCAGTCGTGAGTACATCCACACCAATACCGGGAACATGACCAGGGTCAGCAGGGTGGGCCACTGCAGCAGGAAGCCGGTCATCACCAGCACGAAGCCGGCGTACTGCGGATGCCGGACATGGGCATAGAGCCCGGTGGTGGCCAGTTCTCCCCGCCGCTGGGCGGCATAGAGCACCCGCCAGCCGGCGGCGATGAGCCAGAAACCCGCGACGATGAATACCATGCTCAGGAGGTGGAACGGCCCGAAATGCGGGTTGGCCTGCCAGCCGAAGAGCATCTCCAGTAGGTGGCCCGAGTCGTGGGCGAACCAGTCCACCTCCGGGTAGCGCGACTGCAGCCAACCGGAGAGGAAGTAGAGGGTCAGCGGGAAGCCGTACATCTCGGTGAACAGCGCCACCAGGAAGGCGCTGAAGGCCCCGAGCGAGCGCCAGTCGCGGCGCGTCTGTGGCTTGAAGAAGCTGAAGGCGAAGAAGATGAAGATCGCCGAGTTGAGGATGACCAGGCTCCACAGGCCATAGGACGGTATCTCGCTACTCATCGCGATCCTCCTTGTGCGGTGCCTGATGGTCGCCATTCGTTCCGTGGCCGCCGTGTCCACCATGCCCGCCGTGCATGAACACATGCATCAGCAGACAAGCACCCAGCAGGATCACCCAGGGCAGGGCACCGAGCAGATGCACTCGGTGCTCCTCCCAGAGCAGGAAGACCACGGCCGCCAGGGAGAGCCCCACGACGATCCAGAAGCGAAGCTTCCCTGGTTGCCGGTCTAACCAGCGCTGGTCGTTGGCCATGCTCAGATCCTCACCCGGCGCAGGCGCAGCGAGTTCAAGACCACCGATAGCGAGGAGGCGCTCATCGCGAAGGCGGCGAAGATCGGCCCGATCAGGATGCCGAGGAAGGGATAGAGGATCCCGGCGGCGATCGGCACGCCGGCCCCGTTGTAGATCAGCGCGAAGAACAGGTTCTGCTTGATATTGCGCATGGTGGCCAGCGACAGCTTGCGGGCACGGACGATGCCGTCGAGGTCGCCCTTGACCAGGGTGAAGCCCGCGCTCTCGATCGCCACGTCGGCACCGGTGCCCATGGCGATGCCGACATCGGCCTGGGCCAGCGCTGGGGCATCGTTCACTCCGTCGCCGGCCATCGCGACCTTGCGGCCTTGTTCCTGCAATTCGCGGATGATGCGGGCCTTGTCCTCCGGCATCGCTGTCTCCCACTTGAAGTCAATCACCCGTTTTCAAACACATGTCCTACGGAAGCGTCCCGGTCGCTAGCAATGTCCTTGATAACCCAATAGACGGTTCAGTGTGCTGAGCGTTACAGTACGTTCGGCTTTTGCGGAGTATTAACTTTGCCTTGCCTGGCCATCGCTCGTCGACTTTTCAGTCGAAGCCTAAGTAAGGGCCCGACGCCTGGAATGGTCTAACACTAGTGATGCAGGAGATAAGCACCTGATCGCCCGGCTTGAGACTGCTGAGGCTATCGCCCACCTCCTCGATGGCGCCTATCCCCTCGTGGCCCAGGGTACGGCCGGCTTCAACTGCGGGGACATCGCCTTTCAGGATATGCAGGTCGGTTCCGCAGATGGTGGTATGCGTCAACCGAACGATAGCATCCGTGGGTTTTTCGATACCGGGGCGGGGCTTGTCCTTCCAGCTTCGTTGGCCCGCTCCTGCGTAGACAAGCGCTTTCATCGGTCTGGTACTCCTGTTGACGGCCTGAAACGTGGCCGGTTACCACCATGAGTATAGCTGTAGCGCGCCGACAGGAACTGATCGATATCAAGCTTGATGCAGTACACGCAGCGGAAATCGCAGCGATCGGTCACGGTAAGGCGCAGGTAGCGGATATGACGGCCGAAGTCACCCACTAATGTAGCCATGTTTCACCTTCGATTGGACGGGGAGCGATGCGTCAGACGGTGAATTAGCAGGCCGGGGGGAGGGTATCGCTTCATGCTTGCCGCTCCGCGGCGGCTCGCGGCTCGCGGCTGCCACAGGGCGAGACCTCGGGGCGCACCATGGCGACGAAATTGCAGGGCCGGGCGCGTGCGTCGAGCTGTGCGGCAAGGATACCGTCCCAGGCGGTGACGCAGGCCTTGGGCGAACCCGGCAGGGCGAACACCAGGGTGCGGTTGGCCACGCCGCCGACGGCTCGCGACTGGATCGTCGAGGCGCCGATATCGCCATGCGAGAGTTGCCGGAACAGCTCGCCGAAACCCTCGATGGGCTTGTCGAACAGCGGCACGAAGGGCGCATCGGCCTGAACGTGGGCCATGGAATCCTCCTCGGCCACCCGCGGGTGGCGGTAATATGGCGGTAATATGACGTTACGCAATGCGTCTGTGAATGGCTTACTGCATCAGGGCGCCGGCGCTCTCGTCGTCCAGCGCCACGCCGCTGACGCCCAGCCGCGCTTCCAGCGCCAGCAGGTAGTGACGCAGTGCGCGGCGCGTGGCTTGCTCGCGCAGGGTGTGACGTACCCGCTCGGCGGCATCCGCGTAGGGCAGGGTGTGGCCGCCCTCGCGGCAATCGATGCTTACCACGTGCCAGCCGTAGCGCGAGGCCAGCGGCCGGTCGTGCAATCCTTCGGGCAGGCGCTGCAGGGCGCGGTCCAGCTCGGCCACGGTCTGTCCCGGCGTCAGCCAACCCAGTTCGCCGCTGTCCTCCTTCGAGGGGCAGGCGGAGTGGCGCTGGGCGAACTCGGTGAAGCGCTCGGGAATCGCCTGCAACTCGGCGATGAGTGTCCCGCCCAGATGGTACTGCCGGTCGCGAGCCTCGGCATCGTCCGGCGCAGCCGCCAGCAGGATATGGCGAACAGCCATTCGAACCGGCTCGCAGAAACGCTCGGCGTTGGCCTCGAAGTAGCGTCGGCAGTCGGCCTCGTCGGGCTCGGGAACGTCCAGTTCCGCGTCCAGCAGGGCGGCCAAGGCCATCTCTTCACTCGCCTCGACGTCCCGGTCCAGCTCGTTACAGCGTTGGCGCAGCAACTCGCGCACCACCAGCGCACGGGCGGCCTCGCGCTGGGCCGCTTCCACGGAGTCGGCCTGGTGGTACTGCATTTCCTGGGCGATCTCTTCGGCGGGTATGTTCACGTCGCCGACCCATACCGGTGGTATGGCCATCGTCTGCGCGTTGGCGGGCAGGCTTTCGAGCGGAATCAGTTGCATGATAATCAAACCTCAAAGGGAAGCTGGGCTGCGAAGGCCAGGCCAACACGGCCTGGCCGTACAGGGCAGGCTCAGGCCCGGCGGCGCACGATCTGATAACGGCGACCGAGATAACCCAGCGGGGCGCTCCATACGTGCACCAGGCGGGTGAACGGGAAGACCAGCACGATGGTCAGCCCCACCAGGATGTGCAGCTTGTAGATCAGCCCGACCCCGGCGAGATACTCGGCGGCGCCGCCCTGGAAGAACACGATGGCCTGGGACCAGCGGGCGAGCTCGAGCATCACGCTGCCGTCCAGGTGGCCCAGCGCCGGGATGATGGTGAGCAGCCCCAGGATCACCTGCACCACCAGCAGCAGGATGATGACGCCGTCCATCGGGCCCGACGAGGCCTTGACCCGCGGGTTGGTCAGGCGCCGCCAGGCCAGCATGCCCCCGCCGACCAGGCACATCGCCCCGGCGATGCCGCCCACCACGATGGCGACCATCTGCTTGGCGCCGGCGCTGATGAACGGCGCATAGACCCAGTGCGGAGTCAACAGGCCGATCAGATGGCCGAAGAAGAGCACGATGATGCCGATGTGGAACAGATTGCTGGCCAGGCGCATCCTGTGCTTGGAGAGCATCTGGCTGGAGCCGGTCTTCCAGGTGTACTGACCATGGTCGAAGCGCAGCAGGGAGCCCGCCAGAAAGATCGTTCCGGCGACGTAGGGATACAGGCCGAACAGCAGTACATTGAGATAGTTCATGACGGCAGGTTCCTGAATTAGTGGCCTAAAGTGGCGTCAACGACGGGCGGTACGATGCGGATCGGCATGTCGGCCTGGGATTGACGCTTGAGTTCCGCCTGGCGACGGCCGGTGGCGGACTGCAGCGCGCAGTCCTCGTCGGACGTGGCATTGAAGCGCACGGCTTCCTCTTCCCATACCGCGTCGAGGGCGGCGGGGGTGTCGTCGCGCGCTTCTTTCTTGACGGCCTCGGCGTGCTCTTCGATGGCGGTATCGGCACCGAGCATGGCCAGCAGCGCGGTGGGCACCAGGGCGTAATCGGACTCACGCTCGCGAAGCCGGGCGGCGAGCAGGCCCAGGATGTGCGCGATGTCGCTCAGTTGCTGGGCAATGTCGGTTTCTTCGCGGGTCGACAGGTACTCGAGGAATACCGGCAGATAATCCGGCAACTCGCGGGCGCTGAGTTCGAAACCGGCCTGGCGATACTGATCGAGCAGGTCGACCATGGCCTGGCCGCGGTCGCGGGATTCGCCGTGAACGTGTTCGAACAGCAGCAGCGAGGTCGAGCGACCCTTGTCGAACAGCGCCACGTAATCGGCCTGGAGATCGAGCAGATCGCTGCTGGCGATACGCCCGATCCAGCCATGCAGCGCGGCGCGCTGCGGATGGCTCAAGTGGGCCTCGTCGGCGATGACGGTCTGCATTTCAGTGGCGGCCTGCTGGAGTTCCCGGGTGGGGTAGTCGAGCAGGCGGGCAAGGACGATCAGGCTACGCATTGGACTCTTCCTCCGGCGCGGGACGTTTCGGGGCCGGTGTCGGCGTGAAGTGGTTGACGGCATCGGACGTGGCCGGTACCGCGGGTTCGTCATCGCGGTGGGTCATCGGCTTGACCAGCGTGGTGGTGTGCTTGCGCCCGCCGAACAGGCTGGTGTCGCTATCGCCGCCGTGGCAGCCGTTGCCGAACGAGAAGCCGCAGCCGCCGCGCTCGGGGAAGGCTTCGCGGGCTTGCTCACGATGACTGGTGGGGATCACGAAGCGATCCTCGTAGTTGGCGATGGCCAGGTAGCGGTACATCTCTTCGACCTGGGCTTCGGTCAGCCCCACCGCCTCGAGCACGTCCTCAGCTTTACGCCCTTCGACCTGCTGGGCACGCTTGTATACACGCATCGCCATCAGGCGCTTGAGCGCGAGCACCACCGGCTCCTCCTCACCGGCGGTGAGCAGGTTGGCGAGATAACGAACCGGAATGCGCAACGATTCGATGTCGGGCAGCACGCCGTCACTCTCGATGTGCCCGGCCTCGGCGGCGGACTGGATCGGCGAGAGTGGCGGTACGTACCACACCATCGGCAGGGTGCGGTATTCCGGGTGCAGCGGTAGCGCCAGACCCCAATCCATGGCCAGCTTGTAGACCGGCGAGGCCTGGGCGGCCTTGATCACGTTCTCGGGTATGCCATCGCGTTTGGCCTGGGCGATCACTTCGGGGTCGGAGGGGTCGAGGAAGATCTCGCGCTGGCGGTGGTACAGGTCACGCTCGTCGGGCGACGACGCCACTTCCTGGATGCGATCGGCGTCGTAGAGCAGCACGCCCAGATAGCGGATACGGCCGACGCAGGTCTCGGAGCAGATCGTCGGCATGCCGGACTCGATGCGCGGATAGCAGAAGATGCACTTCTCGGACTTGCCGGTCTTCCAGTTGTAATAGATCTTCTTGTACGGGCAGCCCGAGATGCACATGCGCCAGCCGCGGCACTTGTCCTGGTCGATCAGCACGATGCCGTCTTCCTCGCGCTTGTAGATCGCGCCACTCGGGCACGCCGCCACGCACGTCGGGTTGAGACAGTGCTCGCACAGGCGCGGCAGGTACATCATGAAGGTGTTCTCGAACTGGCCGTAGATATCGGCCTGGACCTGCTCGAAGTTGTTGTCCTTGCGGCGCTTGGAAAACTCGGTGCCGAGGATCTCTTCCCAGTTGGGGCCCCATTCGATCTTGTTCATGCGCTGCCCCGTAATGGCGCTGCGCGGGCGCGCCACCGGCTGGTGCTTGCTTTCGCCGGCCTGGTGCAGGTGCTGGTAGTCGAAGTCGAACGGCTCGTAGTAGTCGTCGATCTCGGGCAGGTCGGGGTTGGCGAACAGCTTGGCCAGTACCCGGTAGCGGCCGCCGATACGCGGCTGGATGGAGCCGTTCTTGTTGCGCAGCCAGCCGCCTTTCCACTTCTTCTGGTTCTCCCACTCCTTGGGGTAGCCGACGCCGGGCTTGGTCTCGACGTTGTTGAACCAGGCGTACTCGACGCCTTCGCGGCTGGTCCAGACGTTCTTGCAGGTCACCGAGCAGGTGTGGCAGCCGATACACTTGTCGAGGTTGAGGACCATGCCCACCTGTGAGCGAATTTTCATATCACGGTCTCCGCGGTAGTTGTGTCTTCAACCAGTCGGCAGCGGTACGTCAGGGCCAGGCGGTGTCGCCGGTTCAGGCCGCTGCGCGATGTCTCTCTGGACCCGTTGAAGCGTCTTTTCGAAAGCCACTTTGGGGCTTTTGGCGAGTCAAGTTTTTGACTCGAATCAAGTCATGGCGCCGCCGCTCGGCGCCGGAGCGCTGCTTCAGTCATGCGGTCGAGCTGGATCAGCAGGGCGTCTCGGCATTCCTGCGGGTGTAATAGAACCAGGTCAGGCCCATGCAGAGCGCGTAAAAGGCGATGAAGCCGTAGAGTGCCGATTCCGCTCCGCCGGTCAACGCGATGGAGCTGCCGAAGGTCTTGGGGATGAAAAAGGCACCGTAGGCGGCGATCGCCGAGGTGAAGCCGATGGTTGCCGCGGATTCCTTGTCGCTCTGCTGACGCTGCGCTGTGCTATTCAGTGACGGCATCAGGCGCGCCACCTCCTGACGGAAGATCTCGGGGATCATCTGGAAGGTGCTGGCGTTGCCCACCCCGGTAAAGAAGAACAGCAGCAGGAACATGGCGAAGAAGCCCCAGAACGCGCCAGGCTGGTCCTTGATGCCGAGGAAGAACAGCACCCCGGCGACACCGGCGATCATCCCCGCGAACACCCACAGCGTGACCCGAGCGCCGCCGAAGCGGTCCGAGACCCAGCCGGTGCCGGCACGCGACAGCGCCCCCACCAGCGGCCCCAAGAAGGCGAACTTGAGTACGTCGACCTCGGGGAACTGATTGGATGCCAGCAGCGGAAAGCCGGCGGAATAGCCGATGAAACTGCCGAATGTGCCGGTATAGAGCATGCACATCAGCCAGTTGTGCTTGCGCTTGAAGATGACCGACTGATCCTTGAACGAGGAGCGCGCGCTGGCGATGTCGTTCATGCCGAACCAGGCGGCCGCGGCGCCGAGCAGGATGAACGGCACCCAGATGAAGCCGGCGTTCTGCAACCACAGGCGCTGGCTATCCCCCAGCATCTGCGGCTCGCCGCCCAGCGCCCCGAAGACCCCGGCGGTGATCACCAGCGGCACCACGAACTGCATGACGCTGACCCCCAGGTTGCCCAGGCCGGCATTGAGCGCCAGGGCATTGCCTTTCTCGCGCTTGGGGTAGAAAAACGAGATGTTGGCCATGCTGGAGGCGAAGTTGCCGCCGCCGAAGCCGCACAGGAGCGCCACGATCAGCATCACCAGATAGGGGGTATCCGGGTTTTGCACCGCAAAGCCGATCCACAGCGCCGGCAGGGCCAGCGAAGCGGTCGAAAGCGCGGTAAAGCGTCGGCCGCCGACGATCGGCACCATGAAGCTGTAGAAGATGCGCAGCGTGGCACCTGACAGGCCCGGCAGCGCGGCCAGCCAGAACAACTGGTTGGAGGTATAGTCGAAACCCACCTGGGGCAGCTTGGCGACCACCACCGACCAGACCATCCATACGCAGAAGGCCAGCAGCAGACAGAAAATGGAGATCCACAGGTTGCGGGTGGCAATGGACTTGCCGATGCTCCCCCAGAACTCGGTGTCCTCGGGTCGCCAGTCGGTGAGTACCCGCGACTGCTCACCTTTGTGTAGCGTGTTGTCCATGGACATGCTCGTTATCTCCTGATAGTTGCTCTTGGCGACCGGGGCCCAGCGCTCCGGTTGCACCGTTTTCGTGGTTAGGGTCGGGCATCCGTCTCCCCGGTCTTGCGGCGGTTTCCGTCCGTCGAGTCCTGAACTTCCGGCAGGTACCGGTAGCGCTCCTCCGAGAGCTCGGGGATGTGCCGGCGCTCCATGCGTCGGATCGCCACGTGCATCCAGACCAGGGAAACGGCAACGAGCACGAACATCACCATGTAAGAGGTGGTCCAGACGCCGGTGAGGTCGAGCACGATTCCAAAGGTGATGGGCAGGAAAAAGCCGCCTAGACCGCCGATCATGCCCACCAGGCCGCCGACGGAGCCGACGTTATTCGGGTAGTAGACGGGGATGTGCTTGTAGACGGCCGCCTTGCCCAGGGACATGAAGAAACCGAGCAGCACCGTCAGCACTACCACGCCCCATAGCGGCATCGCCAAGCTGAACTCGATCAAGCCTTCCTTGCCCTGAACGGCGTATCGAGTCTCCGGGTAGGCGAGCAGGAACAGGCATACCAGCGAGACGATGAAGGTCAGATACATGACCGCGCGGGCACCGAAACGGTCGGAGAGGTAGCCGCCAAAGGCCCGGAACACGCTTGCCGGCAGCGAATACAGTGCCGTGAGAGTGCCGGCGACCGCGATGCTCACATCGTAGGCGCCGACGTAGTAGCGTGGCAGGTAGGAGGCGAGGGCGACGAAGCCGCCAAACACGAAGAAGTAGTAGAGCGCGAAGCGCCATACCTGGGGATGACGCAAAGGCTCGAGTTGGGTAAGCGCGGAGGTGCCACGGGTGCCGGCGCGGCGACGGGCCATCGTCATCGGGTCTTCCTGGGCGAACACCCAGAACACCACCGCCATGATCGCCAGAACCACGGCGTAGATCACCGCAGTGCGTTCCCAGCCGAGGGCGATCAGCAAGAACGGGGCGCCGAAATTGGTGACCGCCGCGCCCACGTTGCCGGCGCCGAAGATTCCCAGCGCGGTGCCTTGGCGCTCTTCCTCGAACCAGTAGGAGGTGTAGGCAATCCCCACGATGAACGATCCGCCCGCCAGACCCACACCGAGGGCGGCGATCAGGAACATCCAGTAGGTCTCCACGTAGGAGAGCAGGAATACGCACACCGAGGTCACGAGCATGAGGATGCTGAATACCCGGCGGCCACCGAGCTGTTCGGTCCAGATGCCGAGGAAGATCCGGCTGATGGAGCCAGTCAGCACAGGGGTTGCGACCAGGATGCCGAACTCCGTCTCGCTGAGGCCGAGATCCTGCTTGATCCTCACGCCGATAATCGAAAAAATCGTCCATACCGCAAAGCACACGGTGAACGCTAAGGTACTCAGTGCCAGTGCCCGGTATTGATCGGGCCTCGTTACGCCTTCCAGGTTCTTCATGATGGCTTTCCTGTCACGAGTGAAATGATCGAGCGGGAGTCAGGGTGGGCACGGATAATCGCTTGACGTGTTGGCTTGCCATCGCGAGCCCGCCCGGCGGAACCTGTGGCAACCATAGGCACGATGCACAGGGGCGTTGTTGACTCGAATCAAGGGAATCCACAGGGGCGATGGGCAGGCGGGTTCGGCTGGTGCTCGGCTACTCCTTAAGAGGTAGCCGGGTGTCTTTACAATATATTGTTTTAAAAGAATTTTATTGAGAGGTGGGGGTGCGCCGGTGCTCGCTGAATCATCACAGGGGCATTGGGGGTAGTCCTGTCCGGAGTGAACATGGAGCTATCGCTTACCCGCTCGCTGATCTTTCGAGCCGGCCTTACCATGGCGGGAATCGTCATTCTCGCCCTGATCAGCATGCTCGGGTCGATCATGATCGCCGAGACATCGAGTGGCGATGCCGCGGCCATCAATCAGGCCGGCTCGCTGCGCATGCAGGCCTACCGTCTGCTAAGCACGCGCCTGCAGACAGCGGAAAGCGACGACGTGTTGCGACAACAGCTCGAGCGCTTCGATGCCAGTCTGACCGGCCCGGCCATCACTTCGCTGATTCCCGACGATCCGCAGCATCCACTGACCGAGCGGTACGCGGCCGTGACCGAAATGTGGAAGGGCATGCTGCGCCCGGCCCTGCTGAAAAATATCGAACAGCGCCCGCCACAGGTATTGATCGACCAGACCGCCGAGTTCGTCAGTGCGGTGAATGGCCTGGTCAGTCAGTTGCAGCAGGAAGCCGAGTCGCGCATCCAACTGCTGCGCCTGCTCCAGGGCATCGCTCTGTTTCTGACCTTGATTGTGGTGATCGGCGCCATGTACAAGCTGGTCAATGACGTGATGCCGCCGCTGCGTGAGCTGTTCAACGTGGTCAATCGGGTGCATCACGGCGATTTCGAGGGGCGCCTGGCTTACGCGGGCAATGACGAGCTGGGCCTGATCTCGCGCACCATCAATCAGATGAACGAGAGCCTGACGCAGATATATGCGCAGCTCGAGCTGCGGGTGGAGACCAAGACCGCTGAGCTCAAACGCAGTAACGAGGCGTTGCGCCTGCTCTATCAGGCCGCGCGTCAGCTCAACAGCTCGACCCCCGGCAGCGAGGATTTCCGTGACGTGCTCGAGCATCTGGAGCAGGTCACGGGGCTCGGCCCGATCACCCTGTGCCTGTCGCAGGGCGAGGCCGAGCGCGCCTATCAGCGAATCTCGACCCAGTTGGGCGATCGCCCCGATTTCTGCCAGGCTCCCGACTGCGGCCCCTGCCTGAGCGGCGGGCGCGTGCCGCCGCGGGTGCGCCCGGTGGTGGTCAGCGAATCCGGCCGCCGCTATGGGGTGCTGTTGATGCAATATCCGGCGGGTAATCCGCCGCTGCGCCGGCAGCTGGAGCTGGTCGAGACCGTGGCGGGGCTGATCGCGACGGCCCTGTCGCTGGCCCAGAACAACGACGAACAGCGCCGCCTGGCATTGATGGACGAACGCGCGGTGATCGCCCGCGAACTGCACGACTCCCTGGCCCAGTCGCTCTCCTACCTGAAGATCCAGGTGGCGCGCCTGCAGGCGCTGATTCGTCAGCAGGGCTCGTCGACCGACCAGGAAGCGGTCATCGACGAGCTTCGCGAGGGGCTGAGCTCGGCTTACCGGCAGCTGCGTGAGCTGCTCAACACCTTTCGCCTGCAGATGGCCGAACCGGGACTCGAGGCGGCGCTCAACGAGACGGTGCGCGAGTTCGCCCAGCGCTGCGATCTCAAGATCTTGCTCGAGTACGAATTACGGCATTGCCCGCTGACCCCCAACGAGGAGATCCATGTGCTACAGATAGTGCGCGAAGCGCTTTCCAACGTGGTCCACCACGCCAAGGCCGAAAACTGCGATATCCACCTGCAGACCACCGATTCGGGCCAGGTCAAGGTATGCATCCGCGACGACGGAGTGGGGCTGCCGGCGCAACACGCGCGGCCGAATCATTACGGCACCACGATCATGAGCGAACGTGCGGCGGGCCTGGGCGGCACGCTGGATATGCACAATCGAGACGAGAGGGGGACGGAGGTCACGCTG
Organism: Halomonas sp. IOP_31; assembly: GCF_021151495.1. Lineage (NCBI taxonomy): Bacteria > Pseudomonadati > Pseudomonadota > Gammaproteobacteria > Oceanospirillales > Halomonadaceae > Halomonas > Halomonas sp. IOP_31. Next base: position 36,804 of record NZ_JAIRBP010000028.1, read on the forward strand.
TGCTTCACCCCGCAAGTCACCACCGGGAGTGAATCCGTCAATATGCTGGGAGGCGCGGGATGAGCGAGACACGCATCCTGATCGTCGACGATCACCCGCTTTTCCGGCGCGGCGTGCGCCAGCTGGTCGAGATGGACCCGGACATGGTCATCGCCGGCGAGGCCTCCAACGGTATCGAGGCCGTCGAGGTCGCGGGCACACTCGATCTCGACCTGATCCTGATGGATATGAACATGGCCAAGATGGATGGGCTCGAGGCGCTGCGCCAGATGCGCAGCAACGGCATCGATACGCGCATCGTGATGCTTACCGTTTCCGACGCCGACGATGACGTGGTCGCCGCGCTGCGCGCCGGCGCCGACGGCTATCTGCTCAAGGACATGGAACCCGAGGACCTGCTGGCGCGTATCAAGGAGGCGGCCGAGGGCAAGCTGGTGATCAGCCCGCAACTCGCCGCCATCCTCGCCGGCATCGTCAGCGGCGGCCGCGCCGCGCCCGCCGATGCGCTATCGACGCTCACCTCGCGCGAGCTGGATATCCTGCGTGCATTGGCGCGCGGCATGAGCAACAAGATGGTCGCGCGTCGGCTCGACATCACCGAGGGTACGGTCAAGGTTCACGTCAAGAACCTGCTCAGGAAGCTCGGCTTGCGCTCGCGGGTGGAGGCGGCGGTGTGGGCCGTCAACCACGGGGTCTCATGAGTCCGATTACTCGTCGACTTTGCTCAGCGTGGAATCCTTATGCATGGCGATGTGATCGGTCTTGTCACTTTCGATCTCGTATTGTGGCTCGTCCTCGCTGGCGCGACGCTTGTGTCCCTTGTATTCGGTGTCGCGGGTATGGACGCGAATTATCCGCCCGCTGACGTAACCCGCTTCCGAGTTCCAGCGGACGTGATCGCCGACCTTGAAACGCTTTGCCATGTTCGTCCTCCACAGCCTGAATCGATGAAGTCACCATCCCCAGCATAGACCTGCCGGGCTACTGAATGTCGACCGCATTTCCCTGACGGTCGAACGCCAGGAAGTTACCGATGCTGCCCATCTGCAACGCCTCGACCATGCGCTGCAGGGGTCGCTCGGCGTCTTCGCTGGTCGGCGGATTCACGCCGTCGCCGGCCAGGGCGGCGACGAAGACGATATCCCAGGTTACGCCGGTGCGTTGGGATTCGAGGACCAGCGACTGAATGTCGCTCAGTTCATCCAGCGTCTTGTCGACGCAAAGAGCCGGTGTCAGCACGCCGCCTTCGCCCTGTTCGAAGCGCTCGCGCTGCTGTGCGTCGGGATTGTCGGGTAGCTCGGCCTTGGCGAACACGAACAGCAGGCGCTGGGGGTCGGGCTGCTGGTGCGCCTCGGTGAGGAGTTCGGCGTAGTTGGCAATGGCCATGAGGGATTCCTTGAGAGAGCGATGACGTCCCTGCACTCGAGTCGGCCCTGCAAGGGTAGGTGTCGAGGCAAGGTACGGACCGGCACTCTGTGGGTTTCGCGGCATAGGGGTATTGATCACGATCAATCCGGCCGCATCTGGCTGTGGGCTCGCCACGGCCCTGGGCGTCCCGGCCAGGCTGGCTCAGGAGCCTCGTGCGGCATCGGCCGGCGCCGGGTCGGTAACGTCCTCGATCCAGGTCAGTGCCGCCACGGCCTGCGGAAAGCCCAGGGTAGGAATCGAGAGTAGGGCGACCTGCTTGAGCGCTTCGGGAGAGAGCGACTCGTCCAATGCCCGGCGCGTATGGGAGTGCACGGCGCCTTCGGAGCCTGCCCCAATGGCCAGCGCCAGCTTGACGAGCCGGCTCGTTGCCTTGTCCAGAGGGCCGGCCTCACTACACGCCTTGCCGAGCTCGGCGTAGGCCTTCCATATCTCCGGGTGACGCTTGGCCACTTCCCCTGCCTCGGAGGGCAGTTGCTGTTGATCCATAGTTAGGCTCCCTGTCAGTGCTTGATTGCTGCTAGCCATACGACCTGACTGGCTAGCGTCCACAGCATAACGTTTGCCCTGTGGCGCATGAAACCGCTGCCCGCAGACAAACCCCGTCCCGCTCGGATGACTTCAGTCAAGACAGGCCGATTCTGTACCGACACCACGTAACGGAACACTGTTTTGGGAGTAAGCTATGCAGCCATCCTCCTGCACGCCGTGGCGGCAGAGGACATCAGGCAATGTCGGCACGCTAGCGCCCCTCACGATTATCGCCGAAGGGCTACAGAGACGCCGTGTGGCAGCCGATAACGACTGGTGAAAACACTCCCTGGTTACCTATCTGGCCTCGCCGACATCATGGATATACTCAATCTCATTTTCCTGCTCACCTTGACCGTCGGCATCAGTCGAATACTGGCCAATGTCGTTCCCTTGCCATTGCCTATCTTGCAGATCCTGCTGGGCAGCCTGTTGGCCTCGCCAATTTTCGAGATGGAAGTCGAGCTGGATCCCGAAATCTTCATGATGTTGTTCATTCCGCCGTTGCTGTTCTATGACGGATGGAAGATTCCCAAGAAGGAATTCACCGAGCATGGCGGGCAGATCGCTGCCATGTCGTTGCTGCTGGTGTTGGTCACGATCGTGGCGGTCGGCTATTTCATTCACTGGTTGATACCGTCGATTCCGCTGGCGGCCAGCTTCGCGCTGGCCGCGATTCTTTCTCCCACCGATGCGTTGTCGGTGATCGCCATCGCTCAGGGGCGTCTGCCACGCCATATGTCGCATCAGCTGGAAGGCGAAGCGATGATGAACGACGCGACGGGCCTGGTCTCGTTCAAGATCGCCGTCGCGGCGGTCATCACCGGTAGCTTCTCGCTGCTCTCGGTGTCCGGTGAATTCCTGCTGGTCGCGCTGGGGGGGCTGTTGATCGGCGGCGGGCTGAGCTGGTTGGTCGGCAAGTTCAAGCAGTGGATGACCGCGCGTAACCTCTACGATCCGGCGACCTACGTGGTGACTATCCTGTTGCTGCCGTTCGCCGCGTTCTTTCTTGCCGAGCATGCCGGCATGTCGGGCATTCTCTCGGCGGTGGCTGCCGGCATGGTGCAGAGTCGCGTCGACATGCTGCCGGTGAAGACCAGCACTCGCATCCTCAACCGCAGCATGTGGGAAATGCTCGACTTCGTCTTCAATGGCGTGGTGTTCCTGCTGCTGGGGTTGCAGTTCCCGGGCATCGTCGAGCGTGTCTGGGGAGCCGCAGGCAATCCGAGCCATGAGATGACCACCCTGGTGTTCTTCGCCGTGGTGATCATGGCGCTGCTGATCGCGATTCGTTTCGCCTTCATTTACCTCTATCACTGGGCGGAGACCCGCCTGCTCAAGCTGCGCGGAAAGAGCGGCGAGAGCCAGCCGCTGCTGCTGATCACCGCACTCAGCTCGGTGGCCGGCGTACGTGGAGCCATTACCCTGGCCGGTGTGCTTTCGGTGCCCCTGTTCGTCAACGGGACGCCGTTTCCCGGGCGTGATCTGATGATCTTCCTGTCGGCTGCGGTGATTATCCTATCGCTGCTGGTCGGTGCGTTGGGGATTCCTTTTTTCCTGAGATTCCTGTCGTTGAACGATCTCGAGGAGCACGAGCGCGAGTTGCTGAAGGCGCGGCATATCGCCTCTCAGGCCGCTGTCAATTGGTTGGAAGAGTGGTCGCAGGCGCAGGCGCATGACGAGCCCGAACTGAAGGGCTCGGTCACGGCCCGGATCATCGATTCCTACCGGCAGGAGATGCAGGCAATGGCGATGGAGCGTGACGACCGGGCAAACCAGGCGCGTCAGCTTCACGTGCTGGAAACGGATTTGCGCATGCAGGCGATCCAGGTCCAGCGCAAGGAACTCTACCGGCTGCGCAAGCGACGCCACATCGATGAGCAGATGCTGCAGACCTTGATTCGCGAACTGGATTACGAAGAAGCCGCACTGCAGTAAGTCGGCAAAGTAGTAAGCAAACAAAGCCGGTCGCCATGGCGACCGGCTTTTTTTCATCCCGGCTGTGACGTCGGGATAGCGATTCAGGCGGCGTGCAATGGCCGAGATGGCCCGAAGTGCTCGTAGTGACGCCGTTCGGCGGGCACGCCGAGCGCCTTCAGTGCCTCGTCGACCGCGGTCATGAACCCCTGGGGACCGACGAAATAACACTCGGGCGAATCAACGGGAAGGTAACGCTCGAGCAGCTCACGATTGACGCGGCCGATGTGGTCGGCCCGGTCGTCTCGTTCGCCCCGTTCGTAGAGTGTCACCGATGTCAATATGCCGGGGTAATCCTCCTTGGCCAAGGCATCCAGTTCATCGGCGAAGGCGTGATGCTCGCGTTCCTGGGCCGCGTGGAGATAGACGACCTGGCGACCCTGTTCGAGCGCACGACAGGCCATGGGCAACATGGGCGTCTGGCCGACGCCGCCGCTGATCAGCATCACCGGGGCGGTGGTCTCGTCGAGAATCAGCTGCCCCGCGGGCTGGAGAAGTTCCAGTTCGTCGTCGACCGCCAGCTCATCGTGAAAGTGTTGGCTGACCCGGCCGCCGGGCTCGCGCTTGATCGAGATGCGATAGCTTTTTCCGTTGGGAAAGCCGGACAGGCTGTAGTGGCGATGCACCGGTTCGCCATCGATGGTCAGCTTGACGCCGACGAACTGGCCCGGCTGGAAATCGGCGACCGCTCCGCCATCGACCGGTTTCAGCACGAATGAGCGAATCACCGCGCTTTCCTGACGGGTCTCGGCAATACGGAATCGCCGCGTGCCCCGCCAGCCGCCGGGGCGTTCGGCGAATTCACGGTAGCTGGCTTCCTCCAGCTCGATCAGCAGCGTCGCCAGTTCCTGATAAAGGGCGCCCCAGGCATCCGCCACCTCGGCCGTGACCGCATCGCCCAGAACCTCGCCGATGGCCGCCATCAGGCATTCGCCGACGATCGGGTACTGGTCGGGCCGTATCCCCAGCGACACGTGCTTGCTGACTACCGTGGCGAGCGTCGTCCTGGCTTTCGCGGGGTCCTTGCGCAGCTGCACATAGGCCAGTACGGCGCTGGCGAGCACCCGGGGTTGCCCGCCATCCGCCTGGTGGGCCTGATTGAACAAGGGGGTGACTTCTGGATAGCGCTCGAACATCAGCGGGTAGAACCGCTGAGTAATGGCATCGAGATGTTCCGCCACGACCGGTGCCGTGGCCTCGATGATCTGCTCCTGGGCATTTGTCAGCATATTACAACTCCTTTCAAGCTGGTCTGTCTGGGGTGATTCGATCGGGTCGCTGTAGGACGCGATGGGCCGTGCCCATGTCTTCAACCCGAGGCTAAATTCATTGACTGAGAGCAGTCGAAATCGGCAATGCCATCAAGCAGCGCCGAGCCTGCGATGGTGCGAATTCGCCCGGTTGCCACGGAACGATTCGCCGTCATGTCAGTGAAGCGGGGCGGAATCAGACTTTCACTCTCTCCTGCACGCTGTCGTTGTCTTCGCCATCGAGCCAGTCGACATGGTGCATCTTGCGCACGATGACGAACTCGTCACGGTTGGAACCCACGGTGCCGTAGTAGTTGAAGCTGTAGGACAGCTGGGCGTAGCCGCCGATCATGTGAGTCGGCTTGGGGCACACGCGGGTCACCGAGTTGTGGATGCCGCCGCGGGTGCCGGTCACTTCCGATCCGGGCACGTTCACGATGCGCTCCTGAGCGTGATACATCATCGCCATGCCGGTCTTGACCCGCTGGCTGACCACCGCCCGGGCGGCGATGGCCCCGTTGGCGTTGTAGGCCTCGATCCAGTCGTTGTCCTCCACGCCGATGGCGTGGGCGTCATCTTCGGACAGCCAGACGATGGGGCCGCCCCGGGACAGCGTCAGCATCAGCAGGTTGTCCGAATAGGTGGAGTGAATGCCCCACTTCTGGTGCGGCGTGAGGAAGTTCAGCGCTATCTCGGGGTTACCGTTATCCTGCGGCACCGAGACGCTGGCCGCGGCCTTGGTATCGATGGGCGGACGATACACCAGCAGGCTCTCGCCGAAGGCACGCATCCAGGGGTGATCCTGATAGAGCTGCTGGCGACCGGTCACCGTGCGCCACGGAATCAGCTCGTGAACGTTGGTGTAGCCCGCGTTGTATGACACGTGCTCGTCCTCGAGGCCCGACCAGGTGGGGCTGGAGATGATCTTGCGTGGCTGCGCGACGATGTCGCGGAAGCGGATCTTCTCATCAAACTTGGGCAACGCCAGATGGGCGTGCTCGCGGCCGGTGATCCTGGACAGCGCATTCCAGGCCTTGACCGCCACGTTGCCGTTAGTCTCGGGAGCCAGCGTCAGGATCATCTCGGCGGCATCGATGGCCGTCTCGATCTTTGGGCGGCCAGTGACCGGACCCTCGGTCTTGCGCTGGTTGAGCTTGCCGAGCAACTCGACTTCGGGCTGGGTCTGCCAGCTGATGCCCTTGCCGCCGTTACCCAGCGTGTCGAGCAACGGACCGACCGAGGTAAAGCGCTCATAGGTTGCCGGATAGTCACGCTTGACCGCGATCAGGTGCGGTAGGGTCTTGCCGGGGATCGGTTCGCACTCGCCTTTCTTCCAGTCCTTGACCTCGGCCTGGGCCAGCTCGGCCGGGGAGTCGTGCTGCATGGGCAGGGTGACGATGTCGGTTTCCTGGCCCAGGTGGCCGACGCACACCTTCGAGAACGCCTTGGCGATGCCCTTGTAGATGTCCCAGTCGCTGCGCGCTTCCCAGGCCGGGTCGGTGGCCGCGGTCAGCGGGTGGATGAACGGGTGCATGTCCGAGGTGTTGAGATCGTCCTTCTCGTACCAGGTCGCCGTCGGCAATACCACGTCGGAGTACAGGCAGGTGGTGGACATGCGGAAGTCCAGGGTCACCAGCAGGTCGAGCTTGCCTTCCGGAGCGTCCTCGCGCCAGGTGACTTCCTCGGGCAGCGCGCCGCCCATGTCGCCCAGGTCCTTGCCCTGCAGGCCATGCTTGGTACCCAGCAGATACTTGAGCATGTACTCGTGGCCCTTGCCGGAGCTGCCGAGCAGGTTGGAACGCCACACGAACATATTGCGCGGGAAGTTCTGCGGGCTATCCGGGTCCTCGGCGGCAAAGCGCAGGTTGCCGCTCTTGAGCTGGGCGACCACGTAATCGGCGGGATCCTGTCCGGCGACACGGGCGGCTTCGGCGAGCTGCAGCGGGTTGGTGTCGAGCTGCGGCGCGGATGGCAGCCAGCCCATGCGCTCGGCGCGCACGTTGAGGTCGATCAGGCTGCCGGTGAAGTCCTCGCGACGGGCCATGGGCGAGAGCAGCTCGCTGACTTCGAGCTTCTCGTAGCGCCACTGGCTGGAGTGGTTGTAGAAGAACGAGGTGCCGTTCATGTGACGCGGCGGACGCTGCCAGTCGAGACCGAAGGCCAGCGGGGTCCAGCCGGTCTGCGGGCGCAGCTTCTCCTGGCCCACATAGTGCGCCCAACCGCCGCCGCTCTGGCCGATGCAGCCGCACAGGATCAGCATGTTGATCAGGCCACGGTAGTTCATGTCCATGTGGTACCAGTGGTTCATACCGGCACCGACGATGATCATCGAACGACCATGGGTCTTGTCGGCGGTGTCGGCAAACTCGCGCGCCAGGCGGATGGCCTGTGCGGCGGGCACGCCGGTGATCCGCTCCTGCCAGGCGGGGGTGTACGGGCGCACCTGGTCGTAGGACGTCGCGCCGTCGTCTTCGCCCTCGGCGCCCAGGCCACGGTCGATACCGTAGTTGGCGACCATCAGGTCGAACACGGTCACCGCCAGCACTTCACGGCCGTCGGCCAGCGTCAGGCGCTTGGCCGGCAGGTTGTGATAGAGCACGTCGTTGCCGGCGACATGGTTGAAATGCTCGTGAGCAATGCCGCCGAAGTAGGGGAAACCGACTTTGGCGACGCTATCGTGACCCTCGGCCAGCGACAGTTGCAGGGATACTTCGTTGCCTTCGGCATCGAGCGGCTCGAGGTTCCAGCGGCCTTCGCCGTCTTCCTGCTCGCCCCAGCGGAAGCCGATGGAGCCGCGCGGCACCACCAGGCGGTTGCTGGTTTCGTCCCAGGCCACGGTCTTCCACTCGGGATTGTTGTCCTGGCCCAGGTTGGCATCGAAGTCGCTGGCGCGCAGCTGCCTGCCGGGGGCGAAGCTGCCGTCCTCACGGGTATCCAGCTCGACCAGAAACGGCATGTCGGTGTAGCGGCGCACATAATCGGTGAAGTAGGCGCTGGGCTTGGCGAGGTGGAATTCCTTGAGGATCACGTGGCCCATGGCCATCGCCAGTGCCGCGTCGGTGCCCTGCTTGGGACTCAGCCATTCGTCGCACAGCTTGGCGACTTCGGCGTAGTCCGGGGTGATGGCCACGGTCTTGGTGCCCTTGTAGCGCACTTCGGTGAAGAAGTGGGCGTCAGGCGTGCGCGTCTGCGGGACGTTGGAGCCCCAGGCGATGATGTAGTTCGAGTTGTACCAGTCGGCGGATTCGGGCACGTCGGTCTGCTCGCCCCAGGTCATCGGCGAGGCCGGCGGCAAATCGCAGTACCAGTCGTAGAACGACAGGCATACCCCGCCGATCAACGACAGGTAACGGGCACCCGCGGCGTAGGAGACCATCGACATCGCCGGGATCGGCGAGAAGCCGATGATGCGATCGGGGCCGTACTGCTTGGCGGTGTAGACGTTGGAGGCCGCGATCAGGGTTTCCAGCTCATCCCAGTCGGCGCGCACAAAACCGCCCATGCCGCGGGCCTTCTTGTACTGTGCGGTCTTCTCGGGGTCTTCGACGATGGCGGCCCAGGCCAGCACGGGGTCGATGTACTGGGCCAGCGCTTCGCGCCACAGCTTGATCAGGCGCTTGCGCACCAGCGGGTACTTGAGGCGGTTGGCGCTGTACAGGTACCAGGAATAGCTGGCGCCACGCGGGCAGCCGCGCGGTTCATGGTCGGGCAGGTCGGGGCGGGTGCGCGGATAGTCGGTCTGCTGGGTTTCCCAGGTGACCAGGCCGTTCTTGACGTAGATCTTCCAGCTGCACGAACCGGTACAGTTCACCCCATGGGTGGAGCGCACGACCTTGTCGTGCTGCCAGCGCGCACGATAGCCGTCTTCCCAGTCACGGGATTCGCTGCGGGTTTCGCCATGGCCATTGGCAAATGCCTCGCGGGGCTTGCCCAGATACTGCAGGCGGTCGAGAAAATGACTCATTGCTGCTTGCCTCTATGAAGTCCGGTCAGGAGTCAGGGAGTCGTCGGCTCGGTCACGTCGCCGGGCCAAGAGGTGTGGTGTGTCAGCTGGCTTGCCATGGCGAACCTCCCCTGCTTGAACTGAGATCACCTTAAGGAGATCGTGGCGGGTCGATTTTGATTTCAGTCAAGTTGGGTAGCGAACTCCTTCGCTTACCTCGCAATATCACCCGGACTACCTCTAAATGGTTATCGGGGGCTAGGCGGGCGTTGGGTAACATCGTGCTCATGACATTGCGCGCAGAAAGGAGAAACACGCCATGACCCGCATTGCGACGCTGAGCGAGACACGCGATAACTGCCACAACTGTCGTCTGCGCACGTTGTGCCTGCCCGATAACCTGCCGGTGGAAGACGTCGGCAGGTTGGCGGGGATCGTGCAGCGTCGCAAGCCGGTGTCCCGGGGCACCCTTCTTTTTCAGGCCGGACAACGTTTCAACTCGATCTATGCGGTGCGTACCGGGGCGGTGAAGACCACGACACTCATGGCCAATGGCGACGAGCATATTTCGGGATTCCATCTGCCGGGCGAGGTCATCGGCCTCGACGCCATCGTCTCGCGGGATCACCCCTCGACGGCTGTTGCTCTGGAAACCGCCAGCGTGTGTGAAATTCCCTATGCCGAACTGGAGAATCTGAGCGACCGCACACCGGCCCTGCAGCATCAGTTGATGCGCATCATGAGTCGCGAGCTGCTCGCCGAACAGAGCACCAACCACCTGCTGACGCGGCGTTCCGCCGAACAGCGCCTGGCCGTGGTGCTGCTCACGTTCTCCGAGCGCTTCGCCAGCCGCGGCCTTTCGGCGCAACGTTTCCGCCTGCCGATGTCGCGCCTCGACCTGGGCAACTATCTGGGCCTGGTGCCCGAGACCATGAGCCGCACCTTCCGTCGCCTGGAAGAGCAGGGCCTGGTCAGCATCGCCGGCAAGGAGGTCGAGATCGTCGATATCTGCGCCATGCAGGGGCTGGCGTTCGGTGCGCAAGGTGCCCAGGCGGCGCGGGCTTGACCAGGCGCAGTGGGCTTCGTTTGACGGCTTGATTCCGGTCAAGCTCATTGTCGGTAGTGCGCGCTAGGGTGAGTCTGGATCTGCTCACTGCGGTAGCCCAATGAACCGTTCCATCGATCTCGCTCTGCTCGTTAAGCATGACCGGCCGGCCCCGGATTACGGACTCTTTCCCACCCTGGTCCGCTTGCCGGAAAAGCGCTCGGCGGACGATTACCGGCTGGTGGCGCTTGCCAGCAATGAAGACCCCATCCCCAAGCCATTGACGGTTTATGTCCATGTGCCCTCCTGGCTGGGCCACGATAGCCGTGGGCCAGTTCGATATCTGGGATATCTCAAGCGCGAGATAGCGCTTCAGAGCGCCCTGTTCGATGGCGATCGCCGAATCGAGCGGCTCGTGCTGAGCGGGAACGGGGCGGGGCGTCTCGGAGACGGTCAACTGGCTGGCTTGCTCGCCGAGCTGGACGTGCATTTCGGGCTGAAGCGTAGCCGCGATCGCGACTTTGCGTTGCGCATCGATCCTCGCGGTCTGTCACCGCAACGCCTGCCCCTGCTGGCCGCTCTCGGCTTCAACCGGTTGCTCGTCGACCTACAAGACCTTGAGACGCCGGCCGGCGTGCCCGGTGAGCGTCAACCGGCGGACGAGTGGCCAGCCCCCGCTGGCCCTGAGCGTAGCCACCTGCCCGTCACCGAGCTGGCATTGCGTCTGTCCGGACGCACGGCGGTTGGCTTCTCGGCGTTGCTCGAGCGCCTGGTCAGCCTACGTCCCGAGCGCATTACCCTGTATCGCGATGGCTTGTGCGGCGCGGCTGTCTGGCCGGCGTTCTCTTGCCCATCGGCTCCGTGGCAGCGGATCGCAACGCCCGAGCGTGGCGCTGTCCTGGCTCTGCTGGCGCAAGGCGTGGAGCGCCTGGTGCCGGCCGGTTACGTGCATCTGGGCATGGGGCGCTTTGCGCTTGCCAGCGATGCGTTGGTGGCTGCGCAACGCCATGGCCAGCTGCAGCGTTGCCTGGAGGGTTACAATCTGCGGGGCGAGGCCGACTGCATCGGGCTGGGGGCCGGTGCAATCAGCCATCTCGACGATGGCTATTACCAGAATGCGCGGGAATTGCCGGATTACTGTGCGCGTCTGGACGCGGGTCAGCTGGCCATCTGCCGAGGCTATGAACTGACTGCCGATGACCGAGTGAGACAAGCCGTTATCCAGCACCTCATGGGGGGCGGCAACGTTCGATATGCGACTGTCGAGAAAGCTCATCGCCTCGTGTTTCGCAACTATTTCGCGCCTGAGCTGCTGGCCCTGCAGGCCATGGCGAGCGATGACCTGGTCGAGCTTCGACGCGACGGCATTGAGCCGACGCAGTCCGGGGGCTTGCTGATGGAGCGTCTGGTCATGCTCTTCGACGGCGCTTTTAGCGAGGGGCGGCCACGCTACCTGCAGATGATCTGAACTGCACTGCCGCGAATGGAAGTTTCCACCGCCGATTCGCCTCAGGCAAGCCTGCTTTCGGCTTGTTCGTGGCTGAGTGGCCGGGTTGCCGCCCGCGCGCATGCGAACGGCGCATCAGACGCCTGCTAGCCAGGAAAGCGGGTTGTGGTTCATCGCCACGCCGACGATGTACAGGAAGATGGCGATGGCGGCAAGGGATGCCGCGGCGCGAATCGTTGATGTCCTGCCGCGCTTGATCGCCAAGGTTCCGATGACGATGTAGGCCACCAGGGCGATCAGCTTGGCCGCCAGCCAAGGCTGCTGGGTAGGCCAGGCGCGCAGCATGATCATCAAACTCACCCCCGCCGCCAGCAGTACCGTGTCGATCAGGTGCGGCAACACCTTTACCCAGCGCCGCTGGAGCTGTGGAGACGCGCGAACCGACCACCATGCGCGCAGCCCGAATAGCCCCAGGCTGAGACCGGCGGCGGTCATATGGATATTTTTTATCAGGAAATAGTCCACGCGGGTCTCCGTAAAAAAAGGCGTCCTTGCTCAGAGCATGACAGTCGATGTTTCCTGTCTCAGCCTAGGGAGCCGCCGATCCGTGAGGCTTGATTACGATCATGCGCGGGGCAATTCGCCTGCCATCGGCGAAGCAGGCGATGATTCACCCAGCGCTACCTGGTCTGCGGTGGCCTGCTCGAACAGCACGTTGTTCTCCAGGTGGATGTGCTGCATCAGGTCCTCGCGGAATTCGCGCAGGCCGGCATACAGTGCGCGCCAGGTCGTGCAGGCGCCCTTGGGCGTCTGGATGTCATCGGTGAGTGCCATCAGCCGGGCCAGCGTTTCGCCATGCTCGTCGTGTTCGAATCGCATGACCGCAATCGGCCCGTGCATGTTGTGGGCGAGGCCACGCTTGAGCGTCGGGAACAGGCTCATCTCTTCCTTTTGCAGGTGGCTTTCGATTTCCTGATGCATCCCCTCGAGGAGCTCGGTCAGGCCGGCGGGGCAGTCCTGGCGCTCGCCGTGAACCTGCTCGACGCGCCGGGCCAGGCGAATGAGTTCGGGCAGTTGCTGACGATGCACGGCGTGATAGCGGGTCAGGATGTGATCGATCAGTTCGCTGGCGCTGGCCTCGCACCAGTCGCGCTCGCCGGGTTGATGAGCCGGCAACGCTTCCAGCGCGCTGACGAGGCGGGCCAGATCGGCATCGTGCCCGGCCAGCGAGTCGCGCAGGGTGGCACGACCGCCACAGCAGAAGTCGATTCCGTATTCATGGAACACCCGGGTGGCGCCAGGCAATTGGCGGGCCAGTTGACCGACGGGTTGGTCGAGAAGGGTCATGGTGCGTGCTCCTTTGCTAGTTTGCTTTCTTCCTGTTGCAGCTTGCGTGCCAAATTCAAACAGCTGATTAGTCTTGATAATTATTGATTCTGGTCAATTTTACCCAGGGCAGGCGAGGTAATAAGGCTCTTCGTCGTTGGGTGTGGAATTCGTCCCTTGAACTGGGCCAGGATATGACCTCCACATGGACAGGAGGCAGGACATGAACAGTACGCAGATTCTGACCCTTGGCCTGGGCCTTGAAG
>NZ_JAIRBP010000029.1:0-47219 GCF_021151495.1 Halomonas sp. IOP_31
AGGCGTACGAGGACGACGTGCTGCGTTTTCTCGAGGATCCCGCCGCGCCTTTCACCAACAACCAGGGGGAGCGCGACCTGCGGATGACCAAGGTGCAGCAGAAGATCTCGGGCTGTTTTCGCGCCTGGGAGGGCGCCGAGATCTTCTGCCGGATGCGCAGCTTCCTCTCCACCGCGGTCAAGCAAGGCATGGCGGCGCATACGGCGCTGGAGCAACTGTTTGCCGGCGAGGTGCCCACCTTCATGCGACAGGACGACCAGGATCAGGCGGCATGAGCTGAATAGTTACCATAAGTTTTTCCTAAACCAATCGTTTGGGCTCACCGTAAGCCACTCCATGACTTGCATGCTCTCACAAGGGCGCTCCACAGCGCACTGCCCATGGGGGCGGCTCAACGCGCATCCAGCGCAGCGAGCAGGGCGAGGCTGTGCTGCCCGAACGAGGGCGTCAGCCATTGCGGCTCGGCGAGGGCGTCGATGAGCCGGCGGGCCGGCTGGCGGATCGCCGTGGTCAGGCTGGTATCGTCGGCGAGCGAGTCAAAGGCCTCCCGGGCCCGGGATAGGCATTCACGCTCGCCGCTGTCACTCAAGGCATCGAGAGCGGCGATCGCCAGGTCGCAACGCTGTCGCGGCGTGGCGGTGCGCAGCTCGGCGGCGCTGGCCAGGGTCGGCCGGCGGCCATCGCACAGCAGCGCACCGCGGGCTGCCTTGCTGGCATTGGCCGGACGCAGCGCGACATGCTCGGCGAGCGCCTCGGCGAGTCGCCACAGCTCGCTCGGCGCGCCCCGCTTGAGCTCGAGTTCCAGCTCGTCGATGGCCACGCGGCGTTGTCCGGCGCGGATCTCGCCCTGGTCGAGGGCAACCTCGATCGTCGCCTCGGCGTCTTCGACCAGCCAGCGGGTGCGCGCGAAGTCGGTGGCAAAGCGTGGCTCGAGAGCGAGCAGCACGTCGCGGCCGAGCGCCTGCATCGGCGGCAATGCCGCGAGACCGGCAAGGTCGAGAGCCTGCTCGCTGACCGGCCATTCCCATTCGCCGCGCGAGGAGAGCCCGCCGGAGCCTTCGCCGGCGGTCTTGAGAGTCTGCAGGATGCGCTGCGGAGTGCGCCGCAGGCGCAGCGCCACGCGCTGACGCTGCAGATCGCCGGCGGGCGTGTCGTAGTAGCTGTTGATCAGCGTTTCGCGACGTGCACTGAGCCCGGCGAGACGCGGATGAGCGGCGAGCCGCTGGGCTGCGCTTTCGCCCAGGACCAGCTTGAGTTCGATTTCCCTAGCCATCGTGACGCTCTCTTGCAAGTAAAAGCGATTAATTTTTCATGACGTTGCGTGTCGCAGTCACTATACTGTCGCCGCCATTTCCAACCGACGAATGATGCTCATGGTGACTTCCAACCCCTTCTCGTCGTTGTTCGGGCGATCGCCGTTTCAGCCGTTGCTGGCGCACATCGTCAAGACCAGTGAGTGCGCCGATCAACTGTTGCCCTTCTTCGACGCCTCCCAGGCCGGCGACTGGGACGAGGCCGCCAAGTATCGCGAAGCGGTCACCGATCTTGAGCACGACGCCGATATGCTCAAGACCCAGTTGCGGCTCAACCTGCCCAACACGTTGTTCCTGCCGGTGTCGCGCTCCGACCTGCTGGAACTGATCAGCGTGCAGGACAAGATCGCCAACAAGGCGCGGGACATCACCGGCATCATGCTGGGCCGGCGCATGCAGGTGCCGGCGGAAATGGCCCAGCCGATGCGCGACTACCTGCGTACCGCCGTGGCTACCGTAGCGCAGGCGCGCAAGGCGCTGGAAGAGCTCGAGGAGCTGCTCGAATCCGGCTTCGGCCGCAATGTCTCCGACCTCATGCACAACCTGATCCGCGAGTTGCACGAACTCGAGCATCAGGCCGACGACCAGGAGATCGCCATTCGCCGCCAGCTGTTCGAACTCGAAGCCAAGCTGCCGCCGGTGGATGTGATGTTCCTCTATAACATCATCGACTGGATTGGCGATCTCGCCGACCGCGCCGAACGCGTCGGCAGCCGTCTGCAGATCCTGACCGCACGCTGAGGCTGCGGCGCTCGACGCGCACCGGTCTCGCTTCACGCCACCCAAAAGAACGCGTGCCTATGTCCATCATTGCGCAGTACGGCGATGTATTCATCATCCTCGCCAGCATCTTCGGTTTCTTCATGGCCTGGGGGATCGGCGCCAATGACGTCGCCAATGCCATGGGAACTTCGGTCGGCTCCAAGGCCATCACCATCCGCCAGGCGATCCTGATCGCGGTGGTCTTCGAATTCCTCGGCGCCTGGCTGGCCGGCGGTCAGGTCACCGAGACCATCCGCAAGGGCATCATCGATCCCACCTTGTTGACCGAGGAACCGCAACTGCTGGTCTACGGCATGCTGGCTTCACTACTGGCCGCCGGGCTGTGGCTGTTGATTGCCTCGACCCGCGGCTGGCCGGTGTCGACCACTCATTCGATCGTCGGCGCGATCGTCGGTTTCGCGGTCGCCGGGCTGGGCTTCGATGCGGTGAGCTGGCCCAAGGTCGGGAAGATTGCCGCCAGTTGGGTGGTATCGCCGCTGCTGGCCGGCACCATCGGCTTCGTGCTGTTCCGCTCGGTGCAACTGCTGATCTTCGAAAACCGCGACCCGTTCGCCGCAGCCAAACGTTATGTCCCGGGCTACATCTTCCTGGTCGGCTTCATCATATCGATGGTCACGCTGGTCAAGGGGCTGTCGCATGTCGGTGCCGACTTTTCATTCGTCGAGAGTCTGCTGATTTCGATCGCCATCGGGGTCGCGATCATGGTGCTGGGGATCTTTCTCGAGAATCGCGTCAATCGCGACAAGAAGCGTCGCGGCGATAGCTTCGGCTTTTCCAGCGTCGAGCGGATATTCGGCGTGCTGATGATGTTCACCGCCTGCGCCATGGCCTTCGCCCACGGTTCCAACGATGTCGCCAACGCCGTCGGTCCGCTCGCCGCAGTGATCAGCGTGGTCCAGTCCAGCGGCGAGATCGGCAAGGCCGCGGCGCTGCCCTGGTGGGTGCTGGTGCTGGGCGGTGGCGGCATCGTCATCGGCCTGGTCACCTATGGCCACAGAGTGATCGCCACCGTCGGCACCGGCATCACCGAGCTCACCCCGAGTCGCGGTTTCGCCGCGACGCTGGCCGCGGCCACCACCGTGGTGCTGGCCTCGGGCACCGGGTTGCCGATTTCCACCACCCATACGCTGGTCGGCGCGGTGCTCGGCGTGGGCCTGGCGCGCGGCATGGCGGCGCTCAACCTGCGGGTGCTGGGCACCATCATCATGTCGTGGCTGATTACCCTGCCGGCTGGAGCGGGGCTGGCGATCCTGTTCTTCTTCATGTTCAAGGGGATGTTTGGCTGACGAGCGACGAGCGACGAGCGACGAGCTGCGAGCTGCGAGCTGCGAGCTGCGAGCTGCGAGCTAAATGCTGCCGAAGCCCGAAGCCGCTCTTTACAGCGCCCCGAACCTGGCGCTCGGAGCCCGAACGGCGGCACCCGAAAGGTGCCGCCGTTTTTGCGCGTCTGATATAGTCGCTGTATACCCGCCATGCGCCGCGATGCGTGGTCGCTATCTACATTCCGCCTCCGGGGGCCCGGCTTGAACACGCGCTTTCCCTTCGTCGACTGGTTCCGCAACTCATCGCCCTACATCAACGCCCATCGCGGGCGTACCTTCGTCATCCTCATCGAGGGCGAAGCGATGGCCAACGGGCGCGGCGAGCAGTTGATCCAGGACCTGGCATTGCTGCATACCCTGGGCGTGCGGCTGGTGGTGATCTACGGCATCCGCCCGCAGGTCGGCGCGGCGCTCGACGCGGCGGGCATCGTGGCCGAGCGTCACGCCGGGCGCTGGGTCGTCGACCACGCGATCATGCGCTGCGTGGAGCGTGTCGCCGCCGAACAGCGGCTGTGGCTCGAGGCGCGGCTGTCGTTGGGGCTGCCCAACACGCCGTTGCATGGCGTCGAGCTGACCGCGGTGTCGGGCAACCTGGTAATGGCCAAGCCGCTGGGCGTGCGCGGCGGTATCGACTTCGACCACAGCGGCGAAGTGCGCCGGGTGCGTGCCGCCGCCATCGAGTCGCTGCTCGACCGCGGCACGCTGGTGGTACTGCCGCCGCTGGGGTTTTCCAGCACCGGCGAGGTGTTCGACCTAGACGCCGCCGAGGTGGCTCAGCAGGCCGCCGTCGCGCTCAAGGCCGACAAGCTGATCCTGCTCGGCGAGGCCGACGGCCTGCGCGACGACAGCGGGGCGTTGCAGCGCCAGCTGACCCCGGGCGATGCCCGGCCGCTCGGTGAGGCCGCCGCGGCCGGCAGCGAGCTGGCCCGCCACCTGGCGGCGGCTTGCGAGGCGGCGCGGCACGGTGTGGCGCGCACCCATCTGATCTCCTGGCACGACCATGACGCGCTGCTCGGCGAGCTGTTCACCCGCGACGGGGTGGGCACGATGATCACCCAGCATCGCTATGAGCAGCTGCGCCCGGCGGGGCTTGGCGACATTGCCGGCCTGCTCGAGCTGTTACGCCCGCTCGAGGAGCGCGGCATGCTGGTGGCGCGTTCGCGCGAACGCCTCGAGCACGAGATCGACGACTATCTGGTCATCGAGCGCGACGGCATGATTATCGGCTGCGCGGCATTGCATGCGTTCAACGACGCCGCCATGGCCGAACTGGCCTGTGTCGCCGTGCACGACGACTATCGTGGCGGTGCACGCGGCGCGTTGCTGCTCGCCGAGCTCGAGCGACGCGCCAGGCGCGACGGGATCGCCGCGCTCTTCGCGCTGACCACCCATACCGCCCACTGGTTCTTCGAGCACGGCTTCGGGCTGGCGGATATCGAATCGCTGCCGCCGCTACGCCGCGAGGCCTACAACTATGCCCGCAAGTCGAAGATCCTCGTCAAAAGCCTGAATTGAGCCCGCCTTGGGGCCCGTTCAGCGCTCGGGCTGTACCCGTCATGCTCGCTTCTGCCCGATCGTTGCTAAATGGATACGCGTCAAGCTTATGAATTAAAAAGTGTTTGTGCGTAGCTTCCTGGGAGTGTCTTCGATTGCAGACAGTTTGCGCTGTGCAATGGCGCTTCTTGCCATGCTTTCTTCGCGCCAAGCTTCCGGCAATCAGATATTCTATTTTTAAGTTATTGAAATTAAATAATTAACTATCGTTCTGGCACGCCATTCGCAATGATATAGGGCGAGCAACGGGAAGTGGTTCAACGGCTCGATCCACTACCCGACCGGGCTCCAGGCGGTCTTCCACGACCCTGTGCCGAGACCGCCAACCGCTCGGTAGCGTCTGCTCCACGCGATGTGTGACTTAGGTTGCGATGAGACGGGTACTGCTAGCCAGCAAGGATGTGTACCTGTAGGGCATGGATGCCCAGGCAAGGATGCCACTCCCCCTTACGGGGGACATATTGACGGCGCGACGCCCAGGCGACGCGTCAACCGGACGAAGCCAGGCGGTTCGCCGCCAGAAGTGAAATCGCAGTCCCTGGCAGACTCAAGGCGATTTCACGGTTTCGGGCTCCCACGGGGAGCCGACTCCGAGTCTCATGCGTGTCTGGCCAGGCAGATCATCATGAGTACTCACATGACCCTTCAGTTCCCTGCGTACCTTGGGCCGGCTCTGCCGGCCCGCTTTTTTCGTAGCACCGGTGTCCCACCGCTTACCCGAACGGTAACTCTGTTATGCTGTGCGGAGAGAATGAATGACGTTGACCTTCTTTCTGCATAGAACTGTTTCCATGACCTCCCAGGTCTCGCGCCGCTGGCGCCCGCGCTCGCTATTGCAGCTCGTATTGCTGGCCTTTCTGGTCGTGATGCTGCCCCTCGCCGTCCTGATGTTTCAGGCCGGCGAAGTCTTGTCGGAACTCTCGCAACTGGCCAACGTCAGCGCGCGCCAGGCCGTCGATCAGACGCGCCGGGCCCGCGAACTCTCCAATCTGGCCGTGGAGATGGAGCGCAGTGCCCGCCAGTATGCGGTCGTCGAGCAACCCGGCCTGATGGAGATCTTCAGCGACAAGGCCGAGGCGTTTTCCAAGCTGCTCGACGAGCATCAACGCCTGCTGCCCGGCAATCCCGACCTGATCGCGTTGCGCCAACAGCTCGATTGGCTTACCGGGCTCCCCGCGCTCACCCCCGAGGCAGTCAGTGAAGAACTCGACCGGTTCGCCAGCTTCGCCACGCATACCGAGGCGCTGCGCAAGGCCACCAACCGCCAGATCGACAATCGCATCGAGTCGATCAGCGATCGCGCCGGCGAGGTTCAGCGGCGGCTATGGCTGCAGACTGCAGCGCTGGTCTCGGCGAGCCTGCTGTTGATGCTGCTGTTCACCTGGCTGATCATCCGCCCGATCCGCCAGCTCGAGCGGCGCATTCTCAGCCTGGGCAGCGGGGCGGAGCCGCCCCTGGCGCACCATATCCAGGGCCCTGCCGAGCTGGTCAGCCTCGGCGAGCGGCTGGACTGGTTATCGGCCCGGCTCAACGAGCTCGAGGCCCAGAAGCAGCAATTCCTGCGCCACATGTCGCACGAGCTCAAGACGCCGCTGGCCAGCGTGCGCGAAGGCACGGCGCTATTGAGCGACGACGTGGCCGGCGCGCTGAGCCCGCGCCAGCGCGAAATCGTCGAGCTGATCGACGCCAGTGGCGAGGAGCTGCAGACCCTGATCGAACAGCTGCTCGACTACAATCTGCTACAGCACAATCAGGGCGTGATCAACGAGCGTTTCGATATCGCCACGGTGATCAAGGAAGTCCTCGCCAAGCATCAGCTGGCGCTGGAGAAGAAGGGCATGCAGGTGATCGCCCACCATCAACCGCTCGAATGGCGCGCCGATCGCAGCCGCACCATGCGCATTCTCGACAACCTGGTGTCGAATGCCATTGCCTACGGCGAGGATGGCGGCGACCTGGAGCTGCGCGCCCAGCGCCGTGGCCGCACGCTGGCGATCGAGGTTGCCAACAGCGGCGAGCCGATCGCCGATGAGGATCGCGGACAGCTGTTCGATGCATTCTACCAGGGCCGGGCGCGACGCAAGGGCGCGCTGAAGGGCTCGGGTATCGGCCTGTCGGTAGCCGCCGATTGCGCCAAAGCCCAGAACGGGACGCTCACGCTCAATGATGATGACCCGCTCGACGTGTGTTTTCGGCTGACGCTGCCGTGGAATGCCGAAGCGGGCAACGAGACCAATACGCCGCAAGCCAGGCTCACAGCGGTAAGCAATGACGCAAGGAACTGATCAATGAAGCATCCGATACTCATGGCCGGCGTGCTGAGCGTTTCGCTTGTGCTGGCCGGTTGCCAGCAATTGTTATCGCAGCGCGACGAGCCCCTCGACATGACGACCGACCAGTGCCTGTCCGAGATACCCAGCCTCGAAACCAACAGCTGCCTGATCGAATCGTGGATCGCTTTCGGCCTGGCCGCCCAGCGTGGCGATGCCGTGTGGCGCGAGAACACCTTGGCCGAACTCGAGGGCAATACCGCGCGCCAGCGCCTGGCCCGCGCAGTGGTGCTGTCGTGGGCTGAACGCGAGCGCTGGAAGGATGCCTCGGAACTCTACAAGGCCGACCTGGCCGCCGCGCCCAGTGAATTGCAGCCGCTGTTGCGCCAATGGCTCAACGGCCTCGAGGGTCGTCGCGCGCTGCTCGACGAGATCGCTGCCAGCAAGAGCGCGCGCAACAAGGCGATCCAGGAGCGCGACGCGCTGGCCGAGAAGCTCGACGCGCTGACGGCGATCGAACAAAGCATCAATTCGCGCCAGCAATAGTCCGAGCCCCCAGAGGGCGGCTGGCGCCCTGAACTAAGCTTTGCCTGAAAAGTCGGCGAGCACTTTTCACAGAGCGGAGGAGCGACACCGTGAAGCACGCAGCCCACATCCTACTGGTGGACGACGATCCCAGCCTGCTCAAATTGCTGGGCATGCGTCTGGAGAGCCGCGGTTACCGGGTGACTACCGCCGATAACGGCCGCCAGGCGCTGGAGTGCCTGGAGCGGGCGCGCCCCGACCTGGTGCTTTCCGACCTGCGCATGGACGAGATGGACGGCATGGCGCTGTTCCAGCAGTTGCAAAAGCGCGTTCCCGGCCTGCCGGTGATCATCCTCACCGCTCATGGCTCGATTCCCGACGCGGTCAGCGCCACCCGCCAGGGCGTGTTCAGCTTCCTGACCAAGCCGGTCGACCGCGACGAGCTGTTCGCGGCGATCGACGACGCCCTGACCCAGACCCCCGGTCCCAGCGTCGAGGGCGACGATGCCTGGCGTTCGGCGATCATCACCCGCAGCCCGCACATGGAAAAGGTGCTCGAGCAGGCGCGGATGGTCGCCGGCTCCGACGTCAGCGTACTGGTCACCGGCGCCTCCGGCTCGGGCAAGGAGCTGCTCGCCAGCGCCATTCACCAGGCCAGCTCCCGGGCCGACAAGCCGTTCATTGCCATCAATTGCGGCGCGTTGCCCGAGCAGTTGCTGGAAAGCGAGCTGTTCGGCCACGCCAAGGGCGCCTTCACCGGCGCGATCAGCCAGCACGAAGGGCTGTTCCAGGCCGCCGACGGCGGCACGCTGTTCCTCGACGAGATCGGCGACATGCCGCTGCCGCTGCAGGTCAAGCTGCTGCGCGTGTTGCAGGACCACCAGGTACGCCCGCTGGGCTCGACCACCTCGATTCCCATGGATGTGCGGATCATCTCGGCGACCCACCGCGATCTCGACCGGGCGATGGCCGAGGGCGACTTCCGCGAGGATCTCTACTACCGCCTCAACGTCGTCAACCTGCGCCTGCCGCCGCTCAAGGAGCGCGCCGAGGACGTGCCGCTGCTCGCCAAGCACCTGGTCACCCAGGCCGCCGCGCGGCACAAGCCGTTCGTCAAGGGCTTCTCCTCCGGGGCGCTCAACCTGCTGGCCGGAAGCGCCTGGCCGGGCAACGTCCGCCAACTGGTCAACGTGGTCGAACAATGCGTGGCGCTGACCAGTTCGCCGATCATTCCCGAGGCGCTGGTCTCCCAGGCGCTGGCCGCCGAGGAGAACGCGCTGCCGTCGTTCAACGACGCCCGCGCCGGCTTCGAGCGCAGCTACCTGATCAAGGTACTCAAGATCACCGAAGGCAACGTCACCCAGGCGGCGCGCATCGCCGGGCGCAACCGCACCGACTTCTACAAGCTGCTGGGCCGCCACTCGCTGGAACCCGGCGCCTTCAAGCCTGGCGCCGACGCCGAGCAGCTCAATCAGGCCTGAGTGCCACTAAGCGTCTGTCGGACGCTCAGCCCTTGCGCAGCCGCCGCTTCACTTCCAGCCTGAGGCGTCCCTCGCCAAGCCGCGCGGTCAACATCTGGCCCGGCTGGGTGTCGGCGGCACTGCGCACCACCTGCCGCTCGTCGTCCTCGAGGATCGCATAGCCGCGCCCGAGCACCGCCAGCGGGCTGACCGCCTGGAGCTCGCGGGCCAGGGCGCCGAGCCGTTGGCGGCGCTGTTCGAGCTGGCGCGGCATGGCCTGATACAGCCGCTGCTGCAGGCCGTCGAGCTGGCCGCGGGCGCGGGCCACGCGGTTCGACGGATCGTAGCCGGCCAGCCGGCGTTGCAGATGCTCGACACGCATCCGTTCGCCGCGCAGGCGCTGATCCATGACGCGGCTCAGGCGGCTTTCGAGCTGGGCGAGGCGCTGGCGTTGCTGGGTCAGCCGCTCGCCGGGATGGCGCAGCCGCGCGCGCAGATGATCCAGGCACTGCGCCTCGCGCTCCAGGCGCGAGCGCTGGCAGCGCAACAGGCGGCGTTCGGCATCCTGCAGGCGCCGGCGCAGGTCGCGCTGGTCGGGCACCAGTTGCTCGGCGGCGGCGGAGGGTGTCGGTGCGCGCACGTCGGCGGCGAAATCGGCCAGGGTGGTGTCGACCTCGTGGCCCACCGCCGCCATCACCGGCAGCCGCGAATGGAAGATCGCCCGCGCCAGGTGCTCGTCGTTGAACGCCCACAGATCCTCCAGGCTGCCGCCGCCGCGAGTCACCAATAGCGCATCGAAGCCCGGACCGTTGGGCATCTCGGCAAGCCGGTTGGCGATGGCGATGGCGCGGATGATCGCCGGCACCGCCTCCTTGCCCTGGACCGGCACCGGCAGCAGCGTGACCGGTACCAGCGGCCAGCGCGCCTGCAAGACCGCCAGCACATCGCGGATCGCCGCGCCGCTGGCCGAACTGATCACCGCCAGGTGGCGCGGCGGGCAGGGCAGCGGACGCTGGTTGGCGAACACGCCCTGGGCGTCGAGCTGGCGCTTGAGGCGTTCGAAGGCGGCGAGCAGCGCGCCCTGGCCGGCGGGCTGCACTGCCTCGACGATCATCTGGTAATCGCCGCGCGGCTCGAAGATCGACACCTTGCCGCGCAGCCGCACCTGGTCGCCGTTGTCGAGCGGCGAGGTGAAGCGCGCGCGGTTGCGAAACAGCGCGCACTTCAACTGGGCGCGATCGTCCTTGAGGGTGAAGTAGACGTGCCCCGAAGCCGGCCGCGCCACGCTCGAGACCTCGCCCTCGACCCAACAGTCGCCGAAGCCGCGCTCCAACAGCATCCGCGCCTGGCGGTTGAGCTCGCTGACCGAAAGGGTCGGGGTGCCGGTGTCGTCCATCGCGGGCCTCGCAGGTCGGGCAGTGTGGGAAGGGCAGTCTAGCATTCTGGCTACGAGCTACGAGCTACGAGCTACGAGCTACGAGCTACGAGCTACGAGCTACGAGCCGGTGCCTCCGCTATCGGGAATAAATTCCCTCCCACAAAAAAACCTCAAGCGCTGAGTTCGCGGAAGGGTTTCGCGAGAGCGAATTCAGCCGTGATGGGGTTGGCCTGGCCCCGCCATGGTCGACCAAAGGATAAAGGCGCTGTGCCGGCGATTGTTTGATTCTATGTCGGACATAGTCAGTATCTAGTCCTACAAGGAAACGTCGGGATCCGATGAGCAACGCCCCTGCCGCCACAGGTCGCAGCCCGCGACCGGACATAGCCGAATACCTCGCCGAAGCCATCTTCAGTGGCCGCTACGCGCCGGGGGAGTTCGTGCCCAGGGAACTGGACCTGTGCGAGCAGTTCGGGGTCAGTCGCAGTACCGTGCGAAGCGCGCTACAGACCCTGGTGGCCGCCGGTCTGCTCAAGCGTATCTCGGGGCAGGGCACGCGGGTGCGGGCGCTGCAGGAATGGCACCTGCTCGATCCCCAGGTCAGCGCCTGGATGGCGCGTTTCGCCCAGCCCAACCCGCGCATTCAGCGCGAGATATTCGCCTTCCGGGTCGCCGTCGAGCCGTTCGTCGCCCGGCTGGCCGCGGAGAACGCCACCGCCGTCGATCTGCTCGCCATCGAGACCGCCTACGAGGGCATGATTCGCGCCCTCGACGATGAGGGCCTATGTTGGCAGGGGCAGACGCACGATGAATACGACGTGGCATTCCATGAAGCCGTGTTCGCCGCTTCGCACAATCTGGTCTGGGCTCAGATCAGCCATGTGCTCAAGCCGGCGATCGCCTTGCTGGTCGAGCGCTCCAATCATAGCGCCGACGAACTCAACGACAGTATGGAACGCCATCGCCGCGTGATGGAGGCCATCCGTCTGCGGCAACCCGAACAGGCCGCACAAGCGGCGCTGGTGGTGCTGGATCGCACCGGGCGGGATCTCGGCCTCGAGGACTTGACCCGTCAACTTCCCACTCTCGAAACCCAAATAACAAGCGATTAAAGGACGCCTATCCCATGACGCTAAGCACTCCGCTCAAGACGCTAACCGCTGCCGTTCTCGGTGCCATGGCCTTCAGTGCCCAGGCCGCCGAATACGAATGGACCTTCCAGACATCCGAGACCGCGGGCGAGCCGCAGTTCGAGATGAAGAAACAGTGGGCCGAGAACGTCGAGACGATGTCCGACGGCCGTATCTCGATTGAAATCCTGCCGGTCGGTGCCGTCGTTCAGGCCAACCAGACCCTGCAGGCGGTGCGCTCCGGCATCCTCCAGGGCCATCTGACCGATCCCAGCTACTTCAGCGGCCAGAACCCGGCGTTCGGCATGATGGGCAACCTGGTGGGGGCCTGGAGCGACCCCTACAATTTTCTCGATTACATGAACAACGGCGGTGGCGAGGCAATCTACGACAAGCTGGCCGAACAGTACGGCGTTCACCTGATCGGCGCCGCGGCGACCGGCCTCGAATCACTTCCCTCGACCCGGCCCATCAAGAGCGTCGAGGATCTTCAGGGGCTCAAGTTGCGTACCCCCGAGGGCATGGTCTCCAACGTCTTCGAGAAAGCAGGCGCGACGCCGGTCAATCTGCCGGGGTCCGAAGTCTATACCTCGCTCGAGAAGGGCGTGATCGATGCCGCCGACTACACGGTATTCGCCACCAACCAGGCCCAGGGGTTGCACGAGTTTGCCAATTATCCGAGCTATCCGGGCTTCCATTCGCTGCCGATGGTCGCCGTGTCGCTCAACAAGGAGATCTGGGACGGGCTGCCGGAAGATCTCAAGGCCATCCTGACCACCTCGGTGGATGCCATGGCCTACAAGATGGTCGGCGAGCTCAAGACGCGTGACCTCCAGGCGGTACGCGAAGCACGCCAGGATCCGGACATCACTATCGTCGATCTACCCGCCGAGGAGCGCGCCAAGTTTCGCGCCATCGCCAAGAAGGAATGGAGCCAGTGGGCCGACAAGAATGAAATCACTCAGGAGTTCTACAAGTCCGTGGTGAGCTATCTGGAAAATCAGAACCTTCTGCAAGCCGAAGACAGCGCATCCGCCAAGGCAAGCGAGAAAGCCGCCGACAAATCCTGATCTCGGCATGCCGTGACAGCTGAACGTGACGGGGCCCATTGGGGCCTCGTCGCGCGTCACGACGACCCGAATTTTCATCGTGGAGAGTACATTCCATGTCTTCCCAATCCCGTAACGACGACCGGGCCGCCGCGGTCCCGAGCGAGCCCGAGTCGGCGCCGGATGTGGCGCGCAGCGCCTTCGACCGTGGCGTGCTGTGGTGTGCCCGCGGCGCTGCCTGGCTGATCTTCATTGCCATGGCCATCAGTGTGTTCGAGGTGGTCATGCGCTATGGCTTCAATTCGCCGACCTCATGGGTTCACGAGTCCACGGTGATGCTGGTGGCGATTGCGTTTGCGCTGGGCGGGCCGGCGGCGCTGGCCAGTAACCGGCATATTCGCGTACGGGTGCTCTACGACAGTGTCGGGCCGCGCTTCAAGTTGTGGCTCGATCGTTTCAATGATCTTGTGACCTTCGGCTTCTGCCTGGTGATGAGCTATGCCGCCTACACCATGTTCTGGGACGCCTCCCACAACCCCTTGGGCGAATGGTCGCTGGAACGCTCCGGCACGGCCTGGAATCCGCCGTTCCCGGCGCTGGTCAAGGGCATGATCATGGTCGCGTTGATGGTGATGTGCGTGCAGGCCTTCATTCACCTGATTCAGTCGCTGCGCGGCAAGCCGGCCCCGGCGCCCAGCGATGAGGGAGCGGTCTGATGAGTATTGCCGACGGAACACTGTTGATGGTCGTGGCGATCTTCGCCCTGCTGGTCACCGGGCTGCCGCTGGCCTTCATTACCGGCCTGGTGGCGCTGGCGTTCACCTTCGGCTGGTTCGGCGAGATGGCCCTGCCGCTGGTCACCACCCGTGTCTACGGTTTCGTGACCGAGTATTCGCTGGTGGCGGTGCCGATGTTCGTGTTGATGGCCTCGTTGCTCGACCGCTCGGGAATCGCCAAGGATCTGTTCAACGCCATGCGGGTATTCGCCGGCCGCTTGCCCGGCGGTGTGGCGATCCAGACCGTGGTGGTGGCGTTCTTCCTGGCCGCGCTGTCGGGGATCATCGGCGGCGAGATCGTGCTGCTGGGCATACTGGCCTTGCCGCAGATGCTGCGCCTGGGCTACGACAAGCACCTGTCGATCGGCGTGGTGTGCGCCGGCGGCTCGCTGGGCACGATGATGCCGCCCTCGATCGTCTTGATCATCTACGGGTTGATCGCCAGCGTGTCGATCGCCGAGCTGTTCACCGCGGCGATCACCCCGGCGATGCTGTTGATGGGCAGTTATATCGCTTACATATTGGTGCGCTGTCTGAAGAATCCCAAGCTGGGACCGCCGTTGACCGAGGCCGACCGCGAGGAAACCTTCTCCAACCGCTGGCAGGCGCTGCGGGCGATCATCGTGCCCGGCTTGATTGCCTTTCTGGTGCTCGGCTCGATCTATGGTGGCGTGGCGTCGGTGACCGAAGCGGCGGCGATGGGTGTGTTCGGGGTCTTCCTGGCGGTGATCTCGCGCGGCGAGTTCTCGTTCAAGATGCTGCATGCCAGCCTGAATCAGGCGCTGATGACCTGCGGCATGATCATCTGGATCGGCATCGGCGCGGCGGCGCTGGTCGGGGTCTACAATCTGATGGGCGGCAACCGCTTCATCTCGAGTGTGATCCTGGGGCTCGACGTGGCGCCGATCGTGATTCTGCTGGTAATGATGGCGATCCTGCTGGTGTTGGGGATGTTCCTCGACTGGATCGGCGTGGCGATGCTGACGCTGCCGATCTTCGTGCCGATTGTCGAGCAGCTCGGCTATAGCCCGATCTGGTTCGGTATCCTGTTCGCGGTCAACATGCAGGTGTCGTTCCTGTCGCCGCCGTTCGGCCCGGCCGCGTTCTATCTCAAGGGCGTGGCGCCACCGAGCATCAGCCTCAAGGACATCTTCATGTCGCTGTTGCCGTTCATCGCCATTCAGCTGGTGGTGCTGTTCGCGCTGCTGTTCTTCCCCAACCTGGCCATGTGGCTGGTGTGACCGGCCAACCCCATCGCGAATGAATTCGCTCCCACGAACCCCGAACTGGTGGGCTTTTTGTGGGAGGGAATTTATTCCCGAGATGGCAAAATTTCTGAATAGGTGACTCTTGAAAATTACCAAGCTGAAAACCTGGCAGGTGCCGCCGCGCTGGCTATTCCTCAAGATCGAGACCGACGCGGGTTGCTACGGCTGGGGCGAGCCGGTGGTGGAGGGTCGCGCGGCCACCGTCGAGGCGGCGGTGCATGAGCTTTCCGACTATTTGATCGGCGAGGATCCGCATCGTATCGAGCATCTCTGGAATACCCTGTATCGCGCCGGTTTCTACCGGGGCGGGCCGATCCTGATGAGTGCCATCGCCGGTATCGACCAGGCGCTGTGGGATCTCAAGGGGCGCGACCTGGGCGTGCCGGTCTATCAGCTGCTGGGCGGCAAGGTGCGCGACCGGATGCGCATGTACGCCTGGACCGGCGGCGACCGGCCCAGCGAGGTGGGCGTCGGCGCCAAGGCGTTGGTCGAGCAGGGCTTCACGGCGTTCAAGATGAACGGCACGCCGGAGCTTGCGATCGTCGATTCGCACGCCAAGGTCGACGAAGCGGTGGCCCGGGTCGCCGAGGCCCGCGAGGCGGTGGGGCCGGATGTCGGCATCGCCATCGACTTTCACGGCCGCGTGCATCGCCCCATGGCCAAGGCCCTGTTGCGCGAACTCGAGCCCTATCACCCGATGTTCGTCGAAGAGCCGGTATTGCCCGAGCACCTACCGAGCCTCAAGCATATCGCCACCGGGTTGGGCTATCCGATCGCCACCGGCGAGCGGCTGCATACGCGCTTTCAGTTCCGCGATCTGCTCGCCGAAGGCATGGTCGATATCGTCCAGCCCGATCTCTCGCACTGCGGGGGAATCAGCGAAGGCATGAAGATCGCCTCGCTGGCTTCCTGCCATGACGTAGCGTTGGCACCGCACTGCCCGCTGGGTCCGCTGACGCTGGCGGCTTCGCTGCATGTCGATGCCGTGAACCACAATGCCTTCATTCAGGAACAGAGCATGGGCATCCACTACAATCGGGACAACGACGTGCTCGATTACCTGGTGGACAAGTCGGCGCTGTCGATCAAGGATGGCTTCTGCGAGATTCCGCAGGGTCCCGGCCTGGGCGTGGAGATCGACGAGGCGTTCGTCGAGGAGCGCGCCAAGGTCGGCCATCGCTGGCGCAACCCGGTGTGGACCCACGAGGATGGCTCGATAGCGGAGTGGTAAAGGAGGCAATTATGAACGAGACACGCCGGGCCGCACTCGATGCGGCTCTCGAGAAGTTACCGTTGGTGGCGATCCTGCGCGGCGTCAGGCCGGACGAGATCGACGCTATCTTCGATGCGCTGGTCACGGCGGGCTTCAGAATGATCGAGATTCCGCTCAATTCGCCGCGCCCGTGGGAAAGCCTCGAGCGGATCGCCAAGCGTTGCCCCGACGACGTGGTGATCGGCGCCGGCACCGTGCTCGATCCCAATGTCTGCCAGCGTCTGGCGGATCTCGATGCCCCGTTGGTGATCACTCCCAACAGCGATCCGCTGGTGGTCGGCGAAGCCGCCAGGCTCGAGCTGGCACCGATGATCGGCTGTCTGAGCCCGACCGAGGCCCTGGCCGCCGCCCAGGCCGGGGCGACGGCGCTGAAGCTGTTCCCCGCCGGCAGCCTGGGCACGGCCTACTTCAAGGATATCAAGGCGGTCATGCCGCTCGACCTGCCGATATTCGCGGTGGGCGGCATCGACATTCACAACATGAGCGACTGGATCGCCGCCGGGATCGACGGTTTCGGCTTCGGCGGCAGTGTCTACAGACCCGGCTGGTCGGCCGATGAAGTCGGCGAGAAGGCGCGCGGGCTGATCAGTGAGTGGCGGCGCGTCAAGGAGGGCCTGAGCCAGGCCTCGGAACTCGAGCGCGAGGCCGACGCATGAGCGCAGCAGCGAACGACAGCCCCGCTCGCTTGATCGCCATCGACTGGGGGACCAGCAACTTTCGCGCCTTCCTGGTCGATCGCGAGAGCGGTAAATGCCTCGATAGCCGACGCTCCGAGGCGGGACTGCGCTCGCTCTCCAGCGCCGAATTCCCGCACTACTGCGCCGCCCAGGTCGGCGACTGGCGCGAAGAGGGCGGCGCGGCGTCGGGCGCTAAAGAAGAGGGCGGCGCGGCGTCGGGCGCTAAAAGCGTGCCGATCTATCTGGCCGGGATGGTCGGTTCCAAGCGCGGCTGGAGCGAGGCCCCGCAGCTGGATCTACCGGTGAGCGCCACCGACCTGGCGGCACATGTCGTGGCCGCGCCGGGGGTCGACAATGCCTGGATCGTGCCCGGGGTGAAGATCGTCGCTGCCGAGCATGTCGACGTGATGCGCGGCGAGGAGATCCAGGCCTTCGGTGCGCTATCGCTGTGCGCTACCCGTGAGGCGCTGTGTTGCCTGCCGGGTACGCACAGCAAGTGGGCGCGGCTTGCCGACGCGCAACTGGTCGATTTCACCACCGCAATGACCGGCGAGCTCTATCATGCGGTGCGCTTTCACACCCTGCCCGGCGAGCCGGCACGCGAGTCGGCCGAGTTCGATGCGGCGGCCTTCGACCAGGGGCTGGAGGCGGCCGGTCACCCGGCGGGCATACTCCACGCGCTGTTCGAGGCGCGCAGTCGTCACCTCTATGCAGGGTTGGCCAGCGAGCAGGTGGGGAGCTATCTCTCGGGGGTGACCATCGGCAGCGAAGTGCTGAGCCAGCGACGTATTCATCCGCAAGCCGGCGAGGTGATTCTGGTCGGGTCGAGTACCCTCAACGCGCTTTATCGTCGGGCAATGACTGCAGTGGGTTTCGGCGTCCGCGAGATCGATAGCGACCAGGCGACGCTGGCCGGTCTGTGTGCCTTGGCGGAACGGCATGGGCATTAGACGCCCACTCAAGAGCTCCCGGGTTCAGGGCTCGGTGCCTTGATAATCGGGAACAAGTTCCCTCCCACAAAAGCTCCCGGGTTCAGGGCTCGGTGCCTTGATATTTGGGAGCAAGTCCCTCTCTCAAAAACCACCAGATTGCATGGCCGGTGGGCGAGTTCATTCGAGACGAAGGTAGCTTTCGAACTGCTCGACGATGGCCTTGGGCGATTCGCGAATATCGATGCGACAGGCCTCGTCGGCAGTCGGTGGCTGCAGCGTGCTCAACTGGCTGTCGAGCATATGCTCGCCGGAAAAGAAGTGCGATCCGCGGCTGTTGAGGCGTTGCAACAGGACTTCGCGGCTGCCGTGGAGATAGAGAATCTTCAGGTTGGGCGCTCCTTGGTGCAGCACGTCGCGATAATGACGCTTGAGTGCCGAGCAACCGACGACCACGTGGCGGTTCTCGCTTCTATACCGCTTGAAGATGTCGGCTAGCGTGGCCAGCCAGCCCTCACGATCATTATCGTTGAGGGGTTCGCCCCGCGACATCTTGGCGATGCTCAGCGCACTGTGGTGATCGTCGGCGTCGACGAATTCGGCACCGATCGATGCTGCCACGTCGCGCCCGATATGCGACTTTCCCGATCCCGAAACCCCCATGACCAGGATGCAATGCGATGTGTTTTCCATGTCGGGAATCACTCGTTTCTTGAAGATAATTTGGCCCCGATACTAGCATTTTTCAGCGCCCAATGGGCGGGCTGTCGACCCTCCGTTCCGGCGGGCCGCGCCGGGTCCGAACTGACGCCGTGGCCGCTCTGGCGTCGCGCCGATCCGCAGGCGCTTTCGGGTACCTGAACGAAGCGCAAGTATCGGCTATCGTGAGGGAGTGATCGGATCCCCGCTGGCTCGCGAGTCGCCACGCATTCCTGGAGGCCGTAATGACGCAACCCACGCCACAACGCCCGCGCCTGATCTTCACCGGTCTGGATGGCTCGTTGCTCGATCACTACAGCTATGACTGGTCACCCGCCGTGGCGTGGCTGAAGCGCCTGAAACAGGCCGGTGTCCCGGTGATTCCGGTAACCAGCAAGACCCGCGCCGAGCTGATGGCGCTGCGGCTCGACCTGGGGCTCGGCGACGCGCCGTTCATCGCCGAAAACGGTGCGGTGATCGGTTTGCCGGCGAGCTGGCAGCACGCCCGGCTGGATCGCGACCCGCGCAACCTCGACGGCTTGTGCATCAAGCTGCCGAGCGTGGACAGCGACTTCCTGTGGCGGCGTCTCGAGGTGCTGCGCGAGCGGCTCAAGCTGCGCTACCGCTGCATGCGCGAGATGACCGTCGATGAGATCATGCGCGCGACCGGGCTCGACGAGCCGCAGGCCCGTCAGTCGCGCATCCGCGAGGGCAGCGAGCCGCTGCTCTGGGACGATAGCGACGAGGCGCTGGAGATCTTCCGCAGAGCCTTGCACAACGACGGGCTGACGCTGACTCGCGGCGGGCGTTTCTGGCATGTCGTGGGCGATGTCGACAAGGGACGCTCGCTGCGCTGGCTGATGGCCCGCTTCGAGGCGCTGCGCGGCGAGGTGCCCGCGACCCTGGGCCTGGGGGACGGCCCCAACGACACCTCGATGCTCGAGGCGGTGGACCAGGCGGTATTGATTCGCGGCGCGCATCGCCGGCCGGTCACCATCGCCAATCCGCACCTTTATCGCACCCGCAATCCGGGGCCGGCGGGCTGGGTCGAAGGGCTGGACTACTGGCTCGGCGAGTCGTTCTTCGAGCCTTCATCGCACGAAGACGAGCCGGCATGAGCGATTCGGGACCTTGATCGGGAGCAGGCCCCCGCTGCCATAAATCGTTTTCTCGCGCTGAGGATCGCTCTACGCTAGCGTTTGCAGTGAAGAACATGAATCCGCAAGAGAGCGAGTCGATGAGCGAGACGAATCAACCCTGGAACCGGCCGATGCCGGAGCAGCAGTTCAAGCTGATGCGCGAGATCCTCGACGCACCCAGCCCGGTGGGGCTGGAAGGCGCGATGACTTACGGCGTGCTCAAGCCGCAGTTCGAGTCGTTCGCGCCCGGCGACTGGCAACTGCACCAGTATCAGGGCCATGCCGGCGTGGTGCTGGATACCCATCCCGGCCGTGACGACCTGTTCAAGGTGATGCTGATCGGGCATGCCGACAAGATCCGCATGCAGGTGCGCTCGATCGGCGACGACGGCAAGATCTGGATCAACAGCGACTCCTTCCTGCCTACGGTACTGATTGGCCACGAGGTCAAGCTGTTCAGCGAAGATCCCGAGAATCCCGGCAGCTACCGGGTGATCCAGGGCGGCACGGTGGAGGCGCTGGGCGCCATCCACTTCGCCGACCCGGCGGTGCGCTCCGGCGAGAAGGGCATCAAGAAGGAGCAGCTCTACCTGGAGCTGCAGATCCACGGCGAGCACAAGAAGCAGCAGGTCTTGAATCTCGGCGTGCGCCCCGGCGACTCGATCATCATGGATCGTCCCATCCGCCGCGGCTTCAGCCCGAACACCTTCTACGGCGCCTACCTGGACAACGGCCTGGGCTGCTTCGTCACCAGCGAGGTCGCGCGGCTGATCGCCGAGGCGGGCGGCACCCGGCAGGTGCGGGTGCTGTTCGCCATCGCCAGCTACGAGGAGATCGGCCGCTTCGGTAGCCGCGTGCTGGCCGGGGAGCTCGAGCCGGACGTGCTGATCGGCGTCGACGTCAACCACGATTACGTGGCGGCGCCGGGCATCGGCGACCGGCGCATGCAGCCGCTGGAAATGGGCAAGGGCTTCACCATGGCGGTGGGCGCGATCGTCAGCGAGCAGCTCAACCGAATCGTCGAGAGCACCGCCAAGCAACACGACATCCCCATGCAGCGCGACATGGTCGGTGTCGATACCGGCACCGACGGCATGGCCGGGGTGCTGGCGGCGGTGGACTGCGCCGCCACCTCGATCGGCTTTCCGATCCGTAACATGCACACCATCTCCGAGACCGGCAATACCCAGGATGTGCTGGCAGCGATCCATGCGCTGACCTATACCGTCCAGGCGCTGGATGCCCTAGACGATCCGCATCAAGAGTTCCGCAACAACCACCCGCGTCTCGACCGCGCCACGCCGCTGAGCCACCAGGGCTCGGCCAAGCCGGAGGGTGAAGGCGAAAGCGAAAGCGAGAAGAAGGGCAAGGACGCCTGACCGGCGGACACAGGGTGACGAAGCGGCGTCCGACGACGGCCCGTGACGCCCAGCCCGGGCGTCAGAGTGTCGGATAGCAATCGGTCAGGCGGGCGCAGGTCGATGCCGGCCCGCTCAGCCTGCATGCTGGCGAGGTTTGGCGTCGCTGACGTCGATGTTCGCCTCCACCATCATCCCCGGGCCGATCAGCTCGATGGGGCCGTCGTCGAGGGCGATGCGCACCGGGATGCGCTGGGTGATCTTGGTGAAGTTGCCCGAGGGGTTGGGGTTCGGCAATAACGCGAACTGGCTGGTGGCGGCGCGGCCAATGACGCTGACGTGGCCCGCGAAGGTCGCGTCGGGGTAGGCGTCGACGCTGATTGCCACCGGCTGACCGACACGCAACTCGCCGATGTCGGTTTCCTTGATGTTGGCTTCGACCCACAGCTTATCGGGGTCGTGCATCATCAGGATCGGCTGGCCGGCGCTGACGTATTCGCCCTCGTCGATCAGCGTCTTGTTGACCACGCCATCGATTGGACTGGGTACCTGAAGATCGGCGATGCGCAGCTTTTCCTGCTCGAGCTTTGCCTGGGCCTGGGCCAGTTCCTGGTCGGCGATTCGTAGCTGGATACGCAGCACCGATGGGTTGGGCAGTGGCATCTGCGCGCCGTTGAGAAAGCCCACATGGGCGTTGTCGGATTGCGCCTGGCCGACGGCCACTTGCTGTTGCGCCTGGCGGTACTCGGCCTGGGCCGCGAGATAGGCATAATAGTTCTCGTCGCGTTGCTGCTGCGAGATCGAGCGCTTGTCGAGCAGCGCATCCGAGCGCTGATAATCCTTGCGCGCCTGGACCAGCCGCGCCTTGGCGGCGGCTTCGGCGGCCTTGAACGATTCGAGCTGCTGGGCGGCGATGTTCAAGCCGCCCTGGAACTGCTTCTCGGCGAGCTCGAGCCGGGCCTGCTCGTAATCGCGTCGCGCCTGCATGGCCGCCACACTGGCCTTGCGCATCGCGAGCTCCTGCGCGTCGGGTTCGCTGTAGAGGCGGGCCACCGTATCGCCCTTGGCGAGCCGGTCGCCCTCGGTGATCGAGAAGCCGGTGACCCACCCCGACAGACGGCTGCTGACGGTGACCTGGCTGGCCATGACCCGGGCGTCCTGAGCGCTGACGTGGGACAGGCCGTAATAGATCGCCTGGGCGCCCCACAGCAGCACCAGAATCAGCACGATCGCGAGACCCGCGAGCTGATACTTGGCCTTGGTGGTGAAACGACGTAGCGGGTTGGTCGACGACGATGTCATGTTCAGGGATCCTTGAGACAATCACGAGTGCGGGTCAAGCCTGACCGGCCCGTTGCCAGCGGCTTAGCAGTATGGAAGGAATGGTGACGATCATCAGGCTGCCGACCAGCAGCCAGAAACCATCCTGATAGGCCAGAATCGATGCCCAGATCGCCTCCACGCGCCCCATCAGGTAGCCGGCCATGGCCTGCTGATGCGTGGCCGACACGCCCAGGCGAGCGGCCAGCTCGGCCAGCTCGCCGAGTTGCTGCTGGGCCATGGCGTTGCCGGCAGTCACGCCGGCGTTGAGATGCTGGCCGTGCTGAACGGTCTGACGATCGAGCAGGATCACCAGCCCGGCGGTGCCCAGTGCCCCGCCCAGTTGCATGGCGAAGTTGATCGCCCCCGAGCCATGGCCGGTCAAATGGCGCGGCAGGGCGGCGATGGCGTTTGACAGGGTCGGCGGGGGAAAGGACGCCATGCCCACCGACATCACCGCCATCGCACCGGCCAGGTAGGCGAACGAGGTGTTCCAGTCCATCTGCGCCATGTGCCATACCGAGAATAGCGTGCAGGCCAGCCCCGGCAGGGTGATCCAGTGCGGCGGGTAGCGATCGCTCAGCCAGCCCACCAGCGGCACCAGCACGCCGAGTACCGCCGTGGAGGGCAGGAATATCTGCCCGGCGGTGACCGGGCTGTAATGCAGGACCGACTGCACGAACTGCGGCAGCAGGTACATGATGCCGTAGAAGGAACCGCCGAACAGCAGCATCGCCAGGGTGCCGACCACGAAGATGCGGTAGCCGAAGATCGACAGGTCGAGCAGCGGATGCGCGGTACGTTTCTGCCAGGCCACGAATACCGTGGCACAGACCAGCGCGAACAGCACCAGCTCGGGCACGCGCGGGTCGTACCAGCCCCAGCGCTGGCCGTTGGAGAGCGCCGCCAGCAGCGCGAACACCGCGGCGAACAGCAGCACCACGCCGGCCCAGTCGAAGGGCGGGCGCGGCCCCTTGTGTTCGCGGGTGGGCAGGAAGAAGTAGCCCATCACCGCCGCCGCCATGCAGATCGGCAGAGTGATGAAGAATACGTAGCGCCAGGTGAAGTTCTCCACCAGCCAGCCGCCGATCACGGTGGCCAGCGTCAGCGGCAGACCCAGGCACATGCCGTACATGGCGATGGCCATGCCGCGCCCCTCGGGCGGGTAGGCGGCGAACAGCGCCTGCATGGCGACCGGACGAATCAGCCCGGTCATCGCTCCCTGGACGACCCGCGCGGCGATCAGCGCCATCATCCCCTGGCCCAGGCCGCCGAGGATCGACGCGCCGATGAACACCGCCAGCAGGCCGATGAAGGTGGCGCGCTGGCCGATGGCGGACACCAGCCACGGCGCGACCAGCAGCGATACCGTGGTCGAGGCCAGAAAGCCGGTGGAAAGCCACTGCACCTGGGAATCGCTCATGCCGAAGGCGCCCTTGATGTAGGGAATCGCCACGTTGACGATGGTGATCGACATGCCCAGCGCCACCAGGCCCAGCATGACGGTGAGCGTGACCCACAGCTTGTAGCGCGGGCCGTAACGCTCGAACAGCTGCTCCACCTGACTCATGACCTGAACCTGCGGCGCGGGCGCGCCGCCTGCGTATCGGGAACGAACACGGTCTTCCTTTGGGCGTTGTATTGCTGGGATGGGCGCATAAACGACGCTCCACGGCCTTGTCGGTCGGGCCGTGGAGCGTATTCAGCTGCCGGCGTTCCGGAGCCGCCTCCGGTAACGCGCTAGTCGCTAGTGAGTATATCGTTTGTTGGCTAATAAATTAACCCGCCAAAGACAGCGGCCCGTGAGTGCGCGCAGCCGGACGTCGAGCGATCATGAAGTCGCCTGGGCGGCTCAAGCCCGGCTAGCCGTCATCCGGTCGATAGAAATCGAACGCGTCGGTCTCGGCGGTCTTGGTGAATTGGCTCGCCCAGCTGGGCGTGACGCTCTTGCTATGGAAGAACAGCGCGCCATTGGTGGCGTCGGCGAGCGATCCGTTGAGCGCGCGACGGGCGATCTTCTTGGACTCGGCGTAGGCCCGTTCCTCGAAGGCGCTGTCCGAACGGCCGTCGCACCACCAGGAGAACTGGCAATTGCCCTGCTCGGAGCCCTGGCGGACGACCTCGCAGACCGTGTTGGGGAAATCGGCATCGCCGAGCCGGTTCATCACTACATTGGCGACCGCTTCCATCTCGCTGGCACCGACACCGCGAGCCTCCCAATAGATGGTTCGCGACAGGCAGGTAATGGGGTCGTCGAGCGGGGCGTCACCCTGCGGGTCGACTGCCTGTACGCCGCTTGGCGTCAATGCCTGGCGGGGGGCGGGTGGCGTCTCGTTGGGCTCGGCCGAAGCCTGCTGTTCGAGTATTTCGGCTTTCCGCTCGGCGGTTTCGGCCATCTGGGTTTCGCTGGCCCGCACGGGGTCCGCAGCCATCCATGGCAGTGCCACGCTCAGGGTCAGAATCAGCATCACGGAATAACGGCGCACGGGCATGTCGGGTTCTCGTCGAGGCCTAACGCAATCCTACGTGGCCCAGTGGCCAACGGCCATTCGCGCTGCCAACGCTCGTTACCCGAGGGATGAGCCTATCGCCGGTCCGCCGAGCTTATACCCTGCAGCCTGGGTGCGAACGGCTCGGCGATCAAAGACTGACGAACCGTCCTGTCGTCGCCGCATGTCGACTCTCACCCCACGCCGCTGATCAGCCCCACCACGCTGACCAGGATCAGCACCACCCCCAGTACGCGGAAGAAGACCGAGGCGTCGGCCGAGAGCATGTAGCGGTGAACGCGCTCGCCGAGCAGGTGGCCGACCAGCGCGCAGGGCAGCAGCCATAGCTGATGGATCAACTGCAGGTCCACGCCGGCGATCACGAACGACACCATCTTGATCACCACCAGGATGAACCACAAAACGAACAGCGTATCGCGCAATTGATGCTTGGCGACATGACTGGCGAAGACCGAGACGATCAGCGGCGCGCCGATCAGCGAGGTGCCGCTGACGTAGCCGCCGAGGGCCAGCAATACGCAATCCAGGGTCTTGCTCTGGCTGCGAAACGGCTTGTTCAGCGCATAGCTCGCCCCGTAGACGATGACGATCACGAAGATCACCGTGGTCATGATGTTGCCTGGCAGCGTCAGCAGGCCCACCACCCCGATCAGCTTGGGCACGATCATGATCTTCAGTGCCTTGGTCAGATAGCGCCAGTCGATGTTGCTTTCGGGCGCGGTCGATCCGCTGGCGGCACGCAGCTGGCGATGACCGCGCCAGGCGATCCAGCTCGAGAAGATCAGCAGTTGAATGGCAATGATCGGCAGGAATAACAGCGGCTCATCGACGACCAGCAGCAGGAAGGGCAGGGCGAGTACCGCGCCACCGAACCCCAGGCTGGTGCGCACGAAACCGCTCCAGGCGAAGATCAAGCCGATCAGCGCGTACTGGTACCACAACAGATCCGCCATGTGCTCCCCTAATCAAGCGGCCAATAAAGCATGAACAACGACTATAGCGTGACTCGCGGCGTGGTGACCTTCATGGAAGCCTGGATATGCCAGGGCGGGTCCTTGCAGGGCCCTGTTCGATTGCGACTTCCCTAGAATTGCACTCTAATTGCAGTAGCCCAATCGTCGAGGAGCGCTTATGTCCAAGGCCCCAAACGAGGCCCACGTCAGGGAGCCCGGAGGAGGAGGGAGTCCGACGGTCGACGCGCACCGGAGAGTGGTGGGCCTGGTACCCGCCCCCGAGATGTCCGCCGAGATGGCCGAGCGGGTGACCGGCCAGTTGCCCGAACTCCTGGCCAACTACGTCGACGACCGATTGAGTTGGGAGGTGCAGCTGGTCGTCGATCCGCTGATCGGCGCCGCAGAGGATTCCACCGATATCATCGAGAGTATGCGCGAGTACAAGCGGCATCGGCAGTGGGACTATGCGATCTGTATCACTGATTTGCCGATCTACAAGCACGAGCGCTTCGTGATCGCTGAAACCAGCAAGGTGCATGGCGTGGCGCTGATCTCCCTGCCTACCTTCGGCATTACCGCGCTACGCCGCCGCCTGAACGAAGCGATACTGCAACTGGCCAACGAAATGCATCATGGCAGTTCGGAAGAGGACCGCCTTCGCCAAGAGCGGCGTACCGAGCAATCCCACAAGGTTCACGAGAGTCTGCGTGGCAAAGGCGCCTGGCAGCTGCTGGGCAAACACCTCTACGAGAAGCTGTTCCCGATTCGTCGGCTAACG
Source organism: Halomonas sp. IOP_31 (assembly GCF_021151495.1). Taxonomy (NCBI): domain Bacteria; kingdom Pseudomonadati; phylum Pseudomonadota; class Gammaproteobacteria; order Oceanospirillales; family Halomonadaceae; genus Halomonas; species Halomonas sp. IOP_31. The sequence goes on from NZ_JAIRBP010000029.1 coordinate 26,465, forward strand.
CTAGCCGGCGAGGGGGAGTCATTCGACGTTCGCTTCATCGCCGACACCTGGATCAACGGCAACCTTCGCATCCTCGCCGGCATGGTGCGCGCCAACCGCCCCTGGACCATCTTCCCCGCGTTCAAGGGCGTCATCGCCGCCGCGTTCGCGACCGGCGCCTATGGCTTGGTGTTTCCCACACTCTGGCAGCTCAGCGCCAATTATGGCTGGCCACGTCTCGTCCTGCTGATGGGCGTCGCCATGACGGCCATGATTACTTGGATCATCCTCGCCCATAACCTGTGGGAGCCGGTTAAAAAAGCGTTCTCGCCACACTTGGCGCGACTCTACAACGCGGTCACCGTATTGACGCTGAGCGCCGGTGTCGTCTTCTATTACGCGATCCTACTCGGTCTGTTCTTCCTTGCGGTGCTCGTTTTCGTTCCGGCCAACATGCTGGAATCGAATCTCGGCCATGCGGCCGGCCTTCTCGACTACATCGTTCTCGCCTGGCTTGCGACCTCCGTGGCCACCATCGTCGGCGCCCTGGGGGCCGGCCTGGAAGACGAAGAAACCGTCAGAAACGCCACATATGGCTATCGTCAGCGGCGTCGCAACGAAGAGGCGAAAAGCGCGAAGAGCTAGTTGATCCGATGGGGCTTGGGGGTGCGACAATCAGTCTAAGTAGGCGGCTAACATGCGCCGCCAGCGCGCCGTTGAGGAGATAGAACGCTATGCTATCCGGCACATTCATGGGCAAGAACGGATAGGTGAGCATGAAGCAATACGCCGTGGTGGCTTACGACTACACCGACGATGAGGCGCTCGAGCGGCGCCTGGCCAATCGCGAGGCGCATCTGGAGGGCGTTCGCCGGCTCGCCGCCCAGGGGCATTTTCTCAGCGGCGGGGCGATCCTCGACGAGGCCGGCAAAATGGTTGGCTCCAACGCGCATTTCGCCTTCCCCGATCGCCAGGCGCTGGATGCCTGGCTGGAAACCGAGCCCTACATGACCGGACGGGTCTGGGACCAGATCGATATCCGCGAAGTCCGTCTGTTCGACCCGCACGGCTGAGCGGCGTCCGCTCACGAAAGGCGGAGGGATACGAAACGAGCGAAGCCCTGGAGCTTCGCTCGGAGACCGGCGAGGCTTACAGGATCGATAGGTCGAACGAGGGCGTCTCCAGGCCGATCAGCGGCGCCGCCTCGCCAGTGGCCAAGTCGTCGCCGCTACCATTGGCGTTATCGGCCTTGAAGCCGAAGCGCCAGACGTCGCCGGGGGCCAGGGAGCCATCGTGGGTCACCTGATAGCCGTCGTCGACTTCGCTGACCTGACCGTTCCAGAGCTTGTCCAGATCTTCCGATAGGTCGAAGTGAAGCTCGGGGTTGCTAAGCGTGGTGTCCGAGGTGTTCTCGACGAAGACCTCCGCCATATAGCCTCCAGACCAAGCGCTGTGGACTTCGCTATCGAGGGTTAACTCCGGTGCATCAATATCCTCGTCCTCGTCCTTGGATGACGTCCCACTGTCAGTGGTTTCCCGGCTAGATGGTGCGTCGTCCTCTTCATCCTCGTCCGAGTCGTTGTCGTCAAGAATCGATTCAGCGGAGGGCGCTTCGTTACTGCTGCCTGTGGACGTATCACCACTGTCAATGTCGAGTTCGGTTCCATCGGCGAAGATGGCTTGCTCGATATCTACCAGCGTGGTTTTACTACCACCTTCTTCGATGACGGTCTGGTCATCATCGAAATCAATGTCATAGGCATCATATTCCTGAGCGAATAGCGCCGTATCGTTTCCGCTCCCGCCATCGAGCAGGTCATCTCCCCAGTCATCACTCGGGCCGTCCTGCAGGATGTCGTCACCCTTGCCCCCGATGAGCGTGTCGTTGCCGAGCTGACCGTTCAAGAATACGCCATGGTCGCTGCCTTGGATTTCATCGTCACGACGCGAACCTAGCACGTAGTCGAAGGTGACCTGGTTGGCGTCCGCATCGGTAATCGCACCCCAACTGACTCCGCCCTCGTTGAGCCACAGCGAGGTCGACATAGTGTCGGCCCCGCGTACTGACTGTTCGACGTGCACGGTATTGTCATGATCGCGCCCACCGTGGAAATTGATATCGCGATCGGTGGAACGAACCTCGACCTCGTTGCCCACTGACGAGCGCCAGGAAGCGAACAGCAAGCCGTGACGCATACCACTGTCGGCGAGGTCGGTGTAGCTGCCGTCGTAGCTTTCGCGTAATTCATAGGCATAGCCGTTACCGCCGCTGCCCTTGTTGAAGGCGCCATGCGCCTCGGTGGCTTCGGCATGGGTATCCAGCGTCTTGGCGAAGTGAAAGGCCACCGAAGGCCCGTCAAGCACCTGAATATCGTTGAGTTGGCTGGCCACCGTGCCTTCGAGCGAAACGCCGAGATAGCCCTCGAGATCGCTCAAGGTATTCTCGAAGACGTCGTCGTCCGCATCGCCCAGCTCGAAGCCGACGCTGAAGCCCTGGAGGCGCACGTTTTCCAGCGCATCGATACGCTCGACATGGGTCTTGCCAGCGTCAAAATCGAAGTGCACACCGCGATCGAGGGTCACGGTGTTGCCCTCGACATCTTCAACCTGCGCCATGCTGGTGCGCAGCGGCGCATTCTGCTCGCGCCACGAGGTGTCGCCGATCGCCTCGAAGAATTGCGCGTCGTTGTCCTGCCACAGGCGCAGGGTATCCCCCGGTTCGAGGTTGCGACCGCCATCCAGGCGAATTTGGCGCTCGCCATCGTCGACGCTCGAGGTCAGCGTACCGACGGTGTCGCTATCGCTGCCATCCAGGCGAAGCGCGAACTGCTCATCGCCATTGTCCAGCGCCTCGTCGGTGAAGGTCAGCGTGGTCTTGTCCGAACCGGCGCCGATCAGGGAGATATCGGAGCGGGTGATGGTGATGGCTTCGTCGAACCGGTACTCGCCCGTGCCGAAGACCAGCTTGGCGTCTGCCGGGGCGGCATCGATCCGCGCTTCGAGCTGGCGGGCCGTGATGCCTTGATCGATAGTCAGGGTGCTGCTCATGCAATGTCTCCAGTAAAGCTTCAACGCTTCTGGCAGATCCGTTGCCCTTGAAGTCATGCCAGGCCCGCTGTCGGTGGCAGCCCCGGTGAGACACTGCGTACCGGAATCCTTGTTGCCGAGGGTTGCCTTTGTGTGTCGGGCTCAAGCGAGGCGGGATGCTACCCAGCGAAGCAAACCCCAGGCAAGCGAGTGGCGGCTGTGTTGACGGCCAGCGCAGAGAGGCGGGGAGAGTGTGTCGGTCATTGCCGACGCACAGGCGATTAGTAAACGCTTGTTCAAGAATAAGTTTTATTTGTATAAGTGAAAACAGTCGGATGGCTGGCCATCAATGTCAGTGCTGGTTACGGAAAGATGTGTTTTGTAGACGACTTCCGGCAAGCCTCGACGCCGGTTCACCGCGGCCAGACGCCTCACTCCAACGGTGGTAGTGTGGTCAACGGCCGAGGCGAAGCCGAGTTCCGCTCGTTGCACAAGGCATGATTGCGATGAACCACAAGATTGCTCAACAGCCCCGGCGCTGGCTCGATAGCGCCCTCCATCACCACTGGCTGACCCGCGAAGGGCTCGCGCTGCTCGATTTCCACCGCCAGGCGCGGCTGGCCTCCGGTGGGTTCGCGGCGCTCGACGGCAACGGGCGCATTCCCGCTGACGCCGGGGCCGACACCCTGATCACCGGGCGCATGGCGCACAGCTACGCCCTGGCGGCGTTGCAGGGCGTCCCGGGAGCCGCGGCGCTGGCCGAGCACGCCATCCGCGCGCTTCGCGGGGTGCTGCGCGACGAGCGTCACGGCGGCTGGTTCGCGGCCGATCCCGCCGTCACCGAGGACCGCACCAAGCAGTGCTATCTCCACCATTTTGTCGCTCTCGGCGCCGCTACCGCGGCCCACGCCGTCATCCCCGGCGCGGCCGCGCTGCTCGACGAGGTCGTCGAGGTGATCGAGACCCGCTTCTGGTCGGCCCACGAGCAGGCTTTCGTCGAGCGTTACAGCCAGGACTGGAGCGAGCTCTCCGACTACCGCGGCGGCAACAGCAACATGCACGGCGTCGAGTTGTGCCTGGCGCTGGCCGATGTGCGCGACGAGCTGGCGTGGCTCGACCGGGCGCTGGCCATCGTCGAGCGGCTGATTCATCGTCACGCCGCCGCCCGCGACTACCGGATTCTCGAACATTTCCATGGCGACTGGTCCGAGTGGCCGGACTATAACGTCGACCGGCCCGACGACGGCTTCTACCCCTATGGCGCCACGCCGGGGCACGGCTTCGAGTGGTCGCGGTTGATGCTGCACCTGGAAGCGGCGCTGGAGTCTCGCGGCCGGGCGGCACCGCCCTGGCTGTTTGCCGACGCCGCGGAGCTGTTCGACGCCAGCCTGCGCGATGGCTGGGCTAGCGACGGCGCGTCGGGGCTGGCCTATACCGTGGACTGGCAGGGCCGGCCGAATTCCCGTCGGCGGCGCCACTGGACTCATGCCGAGGCACTGACCGCCGCGGCCGCGTTCCTGAGGCGCACCAACGAGGCCCATTACGAACGCTGGTATCGGCAATTGTGGGATTTCATCGCCACGACGTTCATCGATCGCGCGCGGGGCGGCTGGCAGCAGGAACTCGATAGCCAGCTGGCGATCGATCCGGCCGAAAGCGACGTCAAGCCCGATCTCTACCACGCCTACCAGGCCACGTTGCTGCCGCGACTGCCCTTGACGCCCAACCTGGCGCTGGCCGTCGAAGGGTTGTAACGCTCATTCGAGGTGTCGATGCTTCTGACGCTGTCATCTCAGGGCACGGCAGGAGAGCCTTTGGCTCGATGTCTGGGTTGGACTGGAAAGCGGTGCTGGCAAGGGGGAATTTCGATACGGAGACTGAGCCGAGCAAGATTTTGTGGCAGCAGCAGGATCCTTCGTCGCCCGTGAATTGTCTGTTGACCCGGGTTGGAAAAGGGCGCTTATCCTTCTTATACTTTATTCTAGCTGTTCCTGCTCCGTTCCAATCCAAGGAGTCACCCATGCGCACCACGATGTTCATTTCTGTCGCCGCCTTGGCGCTCGGCGTCTTGTCCGCCGCGCCATCCTGGGCGCAGGACCAGACCAAGCTCATGATGAAGAACAGTTCCGAGTACGGCGACTACGTCACGGACGGCAAGGGCATGTCCCTTTACATGTTCGAAGCCGATTCCCAGGGTGGGGGCAGCTCGCAGGCGAAGTCGACATGCAAGGGCTATTGCGCCACGGTTTGGCCGCCCCTGATCGTCCAGGACCCAGCGCAGGCCGGCGGCGACAAGGTGCAGGCCGACAGGATTGGCACGGTCGAGCGCGACGACGGCACCATGCAGGTCACCTATGGCGGCTGGCCGGTATATTATTATAATAAGGACCAGAACCCGGGCGACACAAATGGCCAGGACGTCGACAGCTTTGGCGCCGAGTGGTACCTGGTGGCGCCCTCCGGCGACAAGATCGAGGAGTAGGATGAAGCCGCGGAGGGCAAGAAGAACTGACATGCGGCCAAGCTGACAAGACGCAGGAGCTGAAGCGGGCCTACCTGGTCGGCTCGAACTATGTCTGAGGCTGGGAGCGCTGCGGCGGGCGGGTATTCCAGCGCGCTCACAACGTCGAGATCATCGGCGAACGCTACGTGCCGCCGGGACCGGCGTCAGCTACCCCCAGGGTGGCTTCCTGCTGTGGCTGGAGTTGCCGGCCGGCGTCGATTGCGTGTGCCTCAACGAGCGGCTGGCGGTCTCGCGGATTCGCATCGCACCGGGCTCGCTGTTCTCCGCCTCCGGCAAGTACCGCCACTGCCTGCGTCTGAATTACGCCTCGCCGATGACCGCCGAGGTGGCCGAGGCCATCCGCGTGGTCGGCGCCACGGTGACGAGCATGGTGGCCCAGGCCGCCGCGCTGCAGGAGCCGGGCGTTGTCTCGTGAGCCGAAGTGCGTCCCTATTCAGTGCGTCGGTTCAGCGCCGCCAGATACGCGCGAATCCGCGCGGCGTTGGTGCCGACGTCGCTGCGTCCGACCCGCGAGGCCGAGCGTACGTCCACCCGCACGCCGTCCGCGACCTCGCTCAGGCGGATCGCCACGTCGTCCTTGAAGCCGAACCAGCGGGTGGTCGCGGTGGCCTCGAGCGTGGTATCGCCGACCCTGATCACCTCCCAGCCCTGATTCCGCGCGGTCGCCTCGGCGGCGTCCATCGCCTCGGCCAGCGGCAGATCCAGGGTGATCGGCTGGATGTCCGGATAGGCCTCGCGCTGCTGGCGCGCGGTCGCGTCGCCGGGGTAGGCCACGGCGTTGGGCGCGGCTTTGCGCGCCGGCGCCAGGGCGACGAAGGCGGGCGGGTCTTGCATGTCGGTGGTGATGTCGTGGATCGGCGGTACCTCTCGGGCGCGCTGCTGCATCTGCCAGGGCACGATCATCATCGCTGTCACCGCGACGAGCACCAGGGCGCCCACCAGCGCCGGCTTGAGCCGCCTGCACAGGCTTGCCACCAGCAGCGTCGTCAGCCCCAGAACCGCCGCGCCGAGGGCCAGGTACGCCCCCTGGCGCAACAGTCCGAAAGCCGCGCCCAGGTCGATCAGTTCCAGCCGGTGGGCCGGCCCCGTGACGCCGAGCAATAGCGCCGAAGAGATCGCCACCAGCACGCTCAGCCAGGCCAGAAGCCTTGGCCAGCGCCCTCCGCGCGGCCGAGTTTGGTATGAAGAAGTGGCCATGTGCGCTCCCGCTCCCTGCGTCGTGTGGTTTATTCAGCATACGCACCGTGGAGGCACTTATCCTGTCCGTATGCCATTTGCGCAATAATGTCCAAGCCGCCGGCATGTCGGTCGGCCCAAGCTAGGCAGGTCAGCATTCAGGGAGGTGGGGCATGGCGAAGCAGACCAGCCAGTTTCGGTTCTTCAAGAGTCGGCACGTGCCCGAGCTTACCGTGCTGCGGGCGGCGATGAGCGATTTTCGCTACGATCCCCACGCCCATGACGAGTACGCCTTCGGCGTCACTCTCGCCGGGCGCCAGGATTTCTTCAGCGGCGGCCGGTTTCATCGCAGCCCGCCCGGCAACGTCATTCAGTTCAACCCCGGCGAGGTGCACGACGGCCAGCCGGGCGGCGACAGCACGCTCGGCTACGTGATGGCCTACGTGTCGACCGCTCAGCTCGAGGCGGCGTTCGCCGATGCGACGGGGCGCGAGAGCGCTGGCCACTTCAGAAGCCGGGATACCTTGATCCACGATCCGCTGCTGCGTGACGGCATTCTGGAACTGGTGCGTCTGGTCACCCAGCAGGTCGGCAGCCGTATCGATCAGGAATATGCCCTCTACCGAATCGCCGGACGCCTCGTCCAGCGTGCCGGCCGGTTCCAGCCGGGTGCTACCGCCGGCCGGCCCGATGCGCTGCTCAAACGCGCCAAGGACTATGTGCTCACTCACCTGGAGGAGGATATGTCGCTTGATGACCTCAGCCAGGCCGCGCATCTCTCGAAATACCATTTCCTGCGGTTGTTCCGGCAGCAGTTCGGCATGACGCCGCACCAGTACGTCATCAACTGCCGCATCAACGCCGCGCGTCATGCCCTGGAAACCGGCGCGCCGCCCAGCGAGGTGGCGTTCCGTTACGGCTTCGCCGACCTCAGCCACTTCAATCGCCGCTTCAAGCGCATCTACGGCATGACGCCGTACCAGTACCAGCGCAGCGTCACCCCCTAACCGAGAGCCCGCCATGTTAGCGATCGTCGCCTATGCCCTGGGCGTCATGTACACGCCTGGGCCCGTGAATCTGCTCGGCCTGAATGCCGGGCTCCAAGGCCAGGCCAGGGCCTCGCTGGGGTTCTACCTCGGGGTGGGGCTGGCCATGCTGATCCTGTTCCTGCTGTTCGGCTGGGCCGGCGCCGCCTGGGTGCAGGACGACATGCTCGCCATGGTGGGCGCGCTGGGCTGCGGATACATCCTCTACCTGGCCATCAAGATCGCCCGCTCGAGCATCGACCTGGGGGCCGTGCGTCAGGCGCCGCGGGAACCCCAGAATCCTCAAAGGCTTCAGCCTGGCGATGGCCGCGCTGCTCGCGGGCGTCGCGGCTATCCATGGAAGGCTGGCGTTCGATTCGCCAGCGATCGAGGAACAGCTCGGCGACTGAACCAGTCAGGTCGGAAGCCATGCCTGCCGCAACGCTCCATCACGCCCGGTACTCGCCTCCTGCCGGCTGGTCGCTCGCCTGCGGCTGGCGGTGGCCGCGTTCGACCAGCTTGCGCAGCGCCACGTAGAACACCGGGGTCAGGAACAGCCCGAACAGGGTCACCCCGAGCATGCCGGCGAACACCGTGATGCCGGTGATCGAGCGCACCTCCGCACCGGCGCCGGACGACAGCACGAGCGGCACGGTGCCGGCGATGAAGGCGACCGAAGTCATGACGATCGGCCGCAGGCGCAGACGGCTGGCTTCCAGCGCCGCCCCCGCGATCGTCCTGCCTTGCATCTCCAGTTCGCGGGCGAACTCGACGATCAGGATAGCGTTCTTGCACGCCAAGCCCATCAGCACCACCAGCCCGACCTGCATGAACACGTTGTTGTCGCCACTGGCCAGCCAGACTCCGAATAGCGCCGAAAGCATGCTCATCGGCACGATCAGGATCACCGCCAACGGCAGTGTCCAGCTTTCATAGAGCGCGGCCAGCACCAGGAACGCCAGCAGCACCGCCAGCGTGAACACCACCAGTGCCGTGCCGCCCTGGGTGGACTGCTGGTAGCTCAGGTCGCTCCAGCCGATTCCCATCCCCGCCGGCAGAGTCTGTTCGGCGAGTGCCGTGACCACGGCCATCGCTTCGCCCGAGGACATCACGCGCGGGTCGGCATCGCCCAGCAGGTCCGCGGCCGGGTAGCCGTTGAAGCGGATCACCGGGTCCGGGCCATAGCTCTGGCGCACCTCGACCATGGAGCCCACCGGCACCATCTCGCCCGCGGCGTTGCGCGTACGCAGGTTGGTGATGTCCGACACCTCGTCGCGGAACGCACCGTCGGCCTGCGCGATGACCTGCCAGGTGCGACCGAACATGTTGAAATCGTTGACGTAGGCGGAGCCGAGGTAGGTCTGCAGGGTGTCGAACAGCTCGGTCAAGGGCACGCCCTGCGCCTTGGCCTTGGCGCGGTCGACGTCGACGTCGAGCTGCGGCACGTTGGCCTGATAGCTGCTGATCGGATAGCCGAGCCCAGGGGTCTGCGCCGCCGCGCCCTGGAACGCCTGCACCGCGCTCTGCAACTCGCCGTAGCCCAGCCGTGTGCGATCCTCGACGAACAGTGACCAGCCCGAGCCGTTGCCCAGCCCCTGGATCGGTGGCGGCATGAACGCGAAGGTGAAGCCTTCCTGGATCGTCGCGAACTTCCGATTGAGCTCGGCGGTGATCTCCTCGGCCGTGCGCGAGCGCTCGCTGAAGGGTTCGAGGGTAAAGAAGATCACGCCGTTATTCGGCGTGTTGGTGAACTGCAGCGGGTTGAGGCCCGGGAAGGCGATCTCGCTGGCGACGCCATCGGTCTCGTCGGCCAGCGCCGCCATCTTCTTGAGTACTGCATCGGTGCGCTCGATCGAGGCGCCTTCAGGCATCTTTACGCCGGCAATCACGTACAGCTTGTCCTGTACCGGGATGAAGCCCGCGGGCACGGTCTTGAACATCAGGCCCGCGCCCACCAGCAGTACCGCGTAGACCAGGAACACGACGCCGCGACGGCCGAGCGTGCGCGACACGGCGTTCTCGTAGCGTGAGGAGCTGGCGCTGAAGAATCTATTGAACGGACGGAACAGCCAACCGAACAGCCGGTCGATCAGCCGCGAGGCCCGGTCCCTGGGCGCATCGTGAGACTTGAGCAGGATGGCCGCCAGGGCCGGCGACAGCGTCAGCGAGTTGATTGCCGAGATCACCGTGGAAATCGCGATGGTGACGGCGAACTGCTTGTAGAACTGGCCGGTGACGCCGGTCAAAAACGCCATCGGCACGAACACCGCGCACAGCACCAGCGCGATCGCGATGATCGGCCCGCTGACTTCCTTCATTGCCAGGTGCGCGGCGGCCAGTGGCGTGGCGCCCAGCTCGATGTGGCGCTCGACGTTCTCGACCACCACGATGGCGTCGTCGACGACGATGCCGATCGCCAGCACCAGGCCGAACAGCGTCAGCGTATTGATCGAGAAGCCCAGCAGGTAAAGTACCGCGAATGTCCCCACCACCGAGACCGGCACCGCCAGCAGCGGGATGATCGACGCCCGCCAGGTCTGCAGGAACAGGATCACCACCAGCACCACCAGCAGCGTGGCTTCCAGCAACGTGGTGACGACCGACTCGATCGAGTCGCGAACGAAGATCGTTGTGTCGTAGATCGACTGGATCTCGACCCCGGGCGGGAGCGTAGGACGCAGCTCCTTCATCTTGGCGACGACGCTGTCGCGGATCTCCAGCGCGTTCGCGCCCGGCGCCTGGAAGATGCCGATGGCGGCGGCGTTCTTGCCGTCGAGGCGCGCGCGCAGGGTGTAGTCGCCGGCGGCGAGCTCGATGCGGGCAACATCGGCCAGGCGCACCAGTTCGCCGTTGGCACCGGCTTTCAGCACGATATCGCCGAACTCCTCGACGCTCTCCAGCCGGCCCTTGGCGTTGATCGGCAGCAGGAAGTCGCTCCCGTTCGCCATCGGCTCGGCCCCGAGCTGGCCGGCGGACACCTGGACGTTCTGCTCGCGCACCGCCCGCAGCACGTCGCTCGCTGTCATGCCGCGCGCGGCGATGCGGTCGGGGTCCAGCCACAGGCGCATCGCGTAGTCGCCGCCGCCGAACAGCTGCGCGTCGCCGACGCCGTTGATCTTCGCCAGTTCGTCCTTCACGTTCAGCCGCATGTAGTTGCGCAGGTACAGCGAGTCGTAACGGCCGTCGCTGGAGGTCAGGTGCACCACCATCAGGAACACCGGCGACTGCTTCTGCGTGGTGATGCCTTGGCGGCGCACGTCCTCGGGCAGCCGCGCCTGGGCCTGGGCGACCCGGTTCTGCACCCGCACCGCGGCATCGTCGGCGTCGGTGCCTGGCTTGAACGTCGCAGTGACCTGCAGCACGCCGTCGGAGCCGGCGACGGACTTGATGTACATCATGTCCTCGACGCCGTTGATGGCTTCCTCGAGGGGCGTCGCCACGGTCTCGGCGATCACCTTGGGGTTGGCACCGGGATACACGGTGCGCACGACCACCGATGGAGGCACTACCTCGGGATATTCGCCGATCGGCAACAGCGGCAGCGCAATCAGACCGGAAATGAAGATGACGAGCGACAGCACCGCGGCGAAGATCGGCCGGTCGACGAAAAACTTGGCGAAATCCATGGGACATTACTCCATCGTCGGCCCGGGCCTTGCCCGAGCCGTAGATACAGGTCAGGCGCTCGTCAATGAGCCGCTGAAAGCTCCATCGAGGGCTTGGAATCGCGCATGGCGACGCTTTGCGCGGCCACCGGCATGCCGGGGAAGAAGATCCGTTGCGTGCCGCGCACCACCACGCGATCGCCGCTTTCGAGCCCGGACTCCACCACCCGCAGGCCATCGACCTTGCGGCCGAGCTGGATGTCCTTGCGCACCGCGAGCCCCTGCGCGTCGACGATGTAGACGAATTTGCGATCCTGATCGGTCAGCACCGCCTTGTCGTCGATCAGCACCGCGCGATCTTTGCTGCCGCCGCGCAACTGCACGCGGGCGAACATGCCCGGGGCGAAGTGGCCGTCGCGATTGTCGAGCACGGCGCGCATCAGGATGGTGCCGGCCGCCGCATTCAATTGGTTGTCGACGAAGTCCACTTGCCCTGCGTAGGGATAGCCACTGTCCGAGGCCAGGCCGATCCGTACCGGGGTGCGCTCCTCGCGGGAGCTGGGGCGCTCGCCGGAACGGGCCATCGCGTCGTAGCGCAAGTAGCTCTGCTCATCGGCGTAGAAATACACATAGGCCCGATCCATCGACACGATGGTCGTCAGCGGCGAGGCTTCGGAGACCAGGTTGCCGGTGGTGACCAGCGCGCGGCCAGTGCGCCCGGCGATCGGCGCGCGTACCTCGGTGTAGGCCATGTCCAGGCTGGCCCTTGCGACACCGGCCCGCGAGGCCAGCACGTCGGCGGCCGCCTGGGCGCTCGCCGCGCGACGCTGGTCGAGTTCCTCGCGGGCGATGGCGCGGCTCTTGGCCAGGGTCTCGGCCCTGGCCGCCTGGGCGCGGGTGAGCTCGGCATTCGCCTCGGCGCGCTTGAGCTCGGCCTGGGCCCGGGACAACTCCGCTTGGTAGGGGCGCTGGTCGATGACAAACAGCACGTCGCCTGCCTCGACGAGCTGGCCTTCGGTGTAGTTGATGCGCTCGATATAGCCGCCGACACGCGGACGCAGGTCGACCGATTCCACCGCCTCGACATGGCCGGTGAATTCGTCCCAGTAACGCACGTCCTGCACCAGCACCTCGGCCACGCTGACCTGGGGCGGCGGCGGAGCCTGCTGGGGGCTTTCCGCCTGGGTGTCGCAACCCGCGAGCAGGGCCAGCCCCAGCAGGGCGGGAATCGTCAGCGTCGCGCGCGGATGGCGCAACGAACGGAACATCTTGTGGACGTTCATGGGTGGGCCTCTGTAGCCAGTCGCTTATCGGCACCAACGCCAGCCAGCTTGTGGCGGGTAATAGTTGTCGTGCCCGGGTTTCGCAACAGTCGTTGCGGGGCGGAGAAAATCGACAGTCGGTGTTGGTTGAGCGGAAAGATTAAACAGATTAACCCGACTTGATTAGTCGGGTTTGGAGGGAAATACTGTTCCAGCGGCGGGATAGTCTTCGTGCCCCCGTTGCCCCGCGGTATCCTCAAGTCCACGCACGGCAAGGACAACGCTATGGTGCAGGATCTCAACGACGCCTTGATCTTCGCCAAGGTCGTGGAACAGGGCAGCTTCACCGCCGCTTCTAGGCTGCTGGGCATCCCCAAGACCACGGTCAGTCGCAAGATCCAGGGGCTCGAACAGCGCCTGGGTGCCCGCCTGCTGCAGCGCACTACGCGTCGGCTGAGCCTCACCGAGGCCGGTGGCGTCTACTACGAATACTGCAGCCGGATTACCCAGGACTTGAGCGAGGCGGAAAGCGCCGTGCACCAGCTCGAGGGCAGCCCTCGTGGCTGGCTGCGGGTCACCGCGCCGTTCACGATGTGCACGGAATTCACCTCGACGCTGGTTCGCGATTTTCGCGAGCTCTATCCCGAGGTCAGGATCGACCTGGTGCTGTCGAACGAGCACCTGGACCTGGTCGCCCATCAGATCGACGTGGCGCTGCGGGTCGGCAACCTGCCGGATTCCAGCCTGGTCGCCCGGCCGCTGGCCCGCTACCGCTCGTTCGTGTATGCCAGCGAGCGCTATATCGACCGGCACGGCGCGCCGCGCACTCCCGACGAGCTGGCCCGGCATCCGGTCCTGGCGAAGAGCAGCGACCGGCGCAACCAGCGTTACTTCTGGCAATTGCACAACGGTTCGCACCACGAAGAGGTCGCGGTCGAGCCCATCGCCGTGGCCAACGATCCCTTCGTGCTGCGTCGCCTGCTCGTCGAGGGCCATGGACTAATGCTGGCCAGCGAGATCGTGGCGTGCTGGGGCCCGGAAGGGGAACAGCTGCATCGCGTGCTGGAAGGCTGGTCGGGGCAGGAAACCGAGCTCAACGCGGTGTTTCCCAGCGGCAAGCTGATCTCGCCCAAGGTGCGCAGCTTCGTCGATATGGTCGCCGAGCGCATCCAGATCGATAGCGGCTTCAGCGCCAATCACTGGCAGTTGCCGGCAGTCGCCGATGCGGCGGATCTCGACGCGACAGGCGTCAGCATGCTCGGCGTCGAGGAAATCGAAAAGGCCGAGAAAACCGAGCAAGTCACGGCCATCGGCGAGACGGCCTGAGGGCTCTTCGTCGTTTCATGTGGATTTGGCCTGATCCAGCAGGCTCCCCACCGGGCTGCCAATCAGATAGATCATGGTGATGAAGTAGCCCTCGTTGCGGTACCCGCGAGCCCGTGATCGGGCGGCTTGGAACAAGCTGTTCATCCCTTCCAGTCGTGCATTGGTCAGCGCCGATAGCCAGCGCCGAATGACCCGGTCGGCATGCCGTTCCAGGGTGTTCATCGCTTTCCTGGCCATCGCTTTCCTGGCCATCGCTTTCCTGTCCATAGCTTTCCTGCATCGCGGCGGTCGGCAAGATTCATTGTTAACTGGCTAATTAGTTCCTAGACTTTGGTCTACATCGGCGAGCCACCGTGGCTCGCTTTCGTTTTGGCCAGACCCCATCGTTAAAAGGAGTTCGCTACGTGGCTTCGTTATTCGAACCGTTCGATCTTGCCGGTACCCGCCTGAACAACCGCATCGTCATGGCGCCGATGACCCGCTCCCGCGCCCCGGAGGACATCCCCACGGAGCTGGGGGCGCTCTACTATCGCCAGCGCGCCAGTGCCGGGCTGATCATCTCCGAAGGCACGCCGATCTCGCGCCAGGGGCAGGGGTATCTCTACAACCCGGGTATCTTCGGCCCCGACCAGCTCGCCGGCTGGGCCAAGGCGACCCGCGCGGTGCATGAGCGCGGCGGCGTGTTCTTCGCCCAGATCTGGCATGTCGGGCGGGTTTCGCACACTACCGTGCAGGTTGCCGGCGCCGCGCCGGTCGGCCCCAGCGACAAGCCCGGCGGCATGGCCTTTGGCTACAACGAAAACGGCCAGCCCGACATGCTCAAGGCAAGCCGGCCCCGCCGGCTCGAAACCCGGGAAGTCAAAGACATCGTGCGCGATTTCGCCCAGGCGGCGGTCAATTCACGCGAGGTGGGCTTCGACGGCGTCGAGATCCATGGCGCCAACGGCTACCTGTTCGAGCAGTTCCTGAATCCCGGCGTCAACGACCGCGACGACGAATACGGCGGCTCGCGGGAAAACCGCTGCCGGCTGCTGCTGGAAGTGGTCGACGAGGTCAGCAAGATGATCGGCGCCCGCCGTGTCGGGGTGCGTCTCTCGCCACATGGCACGCTGTTCGACATGCCCGAGTACGACGATAACGGCGAGACCTACCTCCATCTGGCGCGTGAGTTCAACAAGCGCGGCCTGGCCTATGTGCACCTGCACGACCAGGGCGGCCAGGGCATGGCGCCGATGCCCCGCGATTATCTGCGCCGGTTCCGCGACGCCTACAACGGCACGCTGCTGCTCGCCGGCAACCTGGATCAGGCCGAGGCGCAAAAGCTGATCGATGAAGGCACCATCGACCTGCCGGTATTCGGTCGCCCGTTCACGTCCAATCCGGATCTGGTGGAGCGCATGCAAAACGGCTGGCCGCTGGCGGATTTCGATCCGAACACCTTCTACGGCGGCGATGCCCGCGGCTACGTGGACTTCCCCACCTACGCGGAAGAGCAGGCACGGCGCGAGCGCGAGAAGATGCTCGAGGAAAAATCCTGATCAGGCGTTGCGCATCGCGATAACAGCGGCCCGAAACGACCGGGCAATTACGCTGTAGCAACGACGACGCCCGGTCCGAAAGATCGGGGCGATTTGTGTTTGGCGTATCTCACCTGGCGGTGAGGTGGCTTTCCGGATCTATAGAATAAACTCCGGGCTGTTCGATCCCGGCGCAGGGCCTTCGAGCGGGGCGACCAGTTCGTCGAAGTCGGCGCGTTCAGTGTTCATTCGCCAGGCTCGTTTGGTCGACAAGGTGAGTGTTACGCCCGACTCGCTTGAGATCGGCCCAGGCAGCCTGGGGTGTCGCCAGCCGCAAGGGACGCCCTACATCGCGCATCCGGTCGAGCAGTTGGGGAATGGACCGTTTGGTGTGGGTGAACTCGATGGTGCCATAAGGGGTTCGATACTCGCCCTTGCGTCCGGTGGTCATTACCGTCAGCCGATCGACAGGGATCTGTGAGATCGCGCCATATTCCGAAAGCGCGGACTCGAGGCTGACATAGCTGTATTCGCCGCGGCGCATGGCCTTGGCGATACGCTCGAGCAGATCGGCGTCCTGGTGCCGTGACAGCTTGTAGACGTACACGCCACGGCTGGCTGCCTCGAGCAGGCCATACCGGCGTAGTCGATTGATCCCTTCCTGCAGGGTCTTCGGACTGTCTTCGGGGAAGATCTTGGCCAGGTCCGAGAGGGTAAATACATAGCGATGTTGGCGGTCCCAGTCGTCGAGCCGGGCGCGAGCGGTGATCTGGTCCATAAGTACACTCAAAAACTATTTATGGATAGTTTATGTGTGCACTTGCCGCATGGCAAGCAGCGCAATCGTTCCCGGGCCACCGCGCCACCGCCATCGGGAATGCCTTTCTTCAAATACGCCTCCCACAAAGGCAGGCTCCCACAAATACAGGCTCCTGCAAGGCCAGACTCCGAGGCCAGCTACGGGCAAGAAACCTGTGGGAGCGAACTTGTTCGCGATGAATGGGCACCCAGGCTGATGTGCCCGCCGCTAGCGGGATCAAGTTCCCTCCCACAAGACCACCAGCCCACGCTCCCATGGCCATCCGGGCCGGGTTGCGTGGGAGCGAACTTGTTCGCGATGAATGGGCCACCCGAGCTGCCGTGCCGCCGCTGCCGGGAATGCCTTCCTCCCACCGCGCCTCCCACGGACACGAGGATGCAATCGCGCACGGCTACGTTGAGTGCGAAACGGCCGAGGTTTATAATGGTCGATTAACTCTCCAACGCCCCGTCTCCCACCATCTGCTCATTGGGTGTTTCCGATATGCTACGTATGGCGCAAGAAGCTCTTACGTTCGACGACGTATTACTCGTTCCCGGCTACTCGGATGTCCTGCCCAAGGACGTCAGCCTCAAGTCCCGCCTGACCCGCAACCTCACGCTCAACATCCCGCTCGTCTCCTCCGCCATGGATACCGTGACCGAAGCCCGGCTGGCGATCGCCATGGCCCAGGAAGGCGGCATCGGCATCATCCACAAGAACATGTCGATCACCGCCCAGGCCGCCGAAGTGCGCAAGGTCAAGAAGCACGAGAGCGTGATCGTCAAGGACCCGGTGACCGTCGCCCCGCAGGCCAAGCTCACCGACCTGCTGGCGATGGCCGACGAGTACGGCTACTCCGGCTTCCCGGTGGTCGAGGGCGAGACGCTGGTGGGCATCGTCACCGGCCGCGACATGCGCTTCCAGCCCGACCACAGCGATCACGTCGAGGCGATCATGACGCCTCGCGACAAGCTGGTCACGGTGCCCGAGGGCACGCCGCTGGACGCCATCAAGGCCAAGCTGCAGGAAAACCGCATCGAGAAGATCCTGATCGTCGATGACGCCTTCCGCCTGCGCGGGCTGGTCACGGTGCGCGACATCGAGAAGGCGCGCACCTACCCCAACGCCGCCAAGGATGCCGACGGCCGTCTGCTGGTCGGCGCCGCGGTGGGCACCGGCGCGGAAACCGCCGAGCGCATCGCCGCGCTGGCCGAGGCCGGCGTCGACGCCATCGTGGTCGACACCGCCCACGGCCATTCGCGCGGGGTCATCGAGCGGGTGCGCTGGGTCAAGGAGCACTTCCCCGACGTGCAGGTGATCGGCGGCAACATCGCCACTGCCGATGCCGCCCGGGATCTTGCCGAGGCCGGCGCGGACGCCGTCAAGGTGGGCATCGGCCCGGGTTCGATCTGCACCACGCGCGTCGTCGCCGGCGTCGGCGTGCCGCAGATCACCGCCGTCTCCAACGTCGCCGAGGCGCTCAAGCCCTACGACATCCCGCTGATCGCCGATGGCGGCGTGCGCTTCTCAGGCGACCTGGCCAAGGCCGTCGCCGCCGGCGCCAGCACAGTGATGATCGGCGGCCTGCTGGCCGGCACCGAGGAAGCCCCGGGCGAGGTCGAGCTCTACCAGGGGCGTACCTACAAGGCCTACCGCGGCATGGGCTCGATGGGCGCGATGTCGCAGAGCCAGGGCAGCGCCGACCGCTACTTCCAGGACAAGTCCGAAGGCGCCGAGAAGCTGGTGCCGGAAGGCATCGAAGGCCGCGTGCCCTACAAGGGCATGATGAGCGCCATCGTCCACCAGCTGATGGGCGGGCTGCGCGCCTCGATGGGCTACACCGGCTGCCGCAGCGTCGACGAGATGCGCACCAAGCCCGAGTTCGTGCAGATCACCGGTGCCGGCTTCGCCGAGTCCCACGTGCACGACGTGCAGATCACCAAAGAGGCTCCTAATTACAGAGCTGGCTGACCAGCCCCGAAAATAGATAAAGAAGAAGGAAGAGGTAAGAGGGAAGAAACGGCTTCTCCCCCTTCATCCTTCCTTCTTCTACCTTTTGTCCCTTCTCGTTTCTCTGGCGGTGGCCCCCTCCATGACCGACATTCATGCCCACAAGATCCTGATCCTCGACTTCGGCTCCCAGTACACTCAACTGATCGCGCGGCGCGTGCGCGAGATCGGCGTGTATTCCGAAGTGCGCGCCTTCGACATCACCGAGGAAGAGATCCGCGCGTACGCGCCCAACGGCATCATCCTCTCCGGCGGGCCGGAATCCACCGTCGCCAATGGCTCGCCGCGCGCCCCCGAGTGCGTGTTCGAACTCGGCCTGCCGGTGCTGGGCATCTGCTACGGCATGCAGACCATGGCCATGCAGCTGGGCGGCCGGGTCGAGGGCTCCAACAAGCATGAATTCGGTTACGCCCAGGTCAAGGTCGACGGCGACGACGACCTGCTCGGCGGCATCAAGGACCACGTCGACCACGACGGCAGCGCACTGCTCGACGTGTGGATGAGCCACGGCGACAAGGTCGCCCAGGCGCCCGAGGCGTTCAACATTACCGCCAGTACCCCGAGCTGCCCGATCGCCGCCATGACCTGGCCGGAAAAGCGCTTCTACGGCGTACAGTTCCACCCCGAAGTAACCCACACCCTGCAGGGCCAGCGCCTGCTCGAGCGCTTCGTGCTGGGCATCTGTGGCGCCGAACAGCTGTGGACCCCGGCCAAGATCATCGAGGACCTTTCCGCCCGCGTGCGCGACCAGGTCGGCGACCGCCACGTGCTGCTCGGCCTCTCCGGCGGAGTGGACTCCTCGGTGGTCGCCGCGCTGCTGCACAAGGCGATCGGCGACCAGCTGACCTGCGTGTTCGTCGACAACGGCCTGCTGCGCAAGGACGAGGGCGAACAGGTGATGGAAACCTTCGCCCGGCACATGGGCGTGCGGGTGATCCGCGTCGACGCCGAGGACGAGTTTCTCAACAAGCTCAAGGGCGTGGACGACCCCGAGGCCAAGCGCAAGGCGATCGGCAACACCTTCATCGACGTGTTCGACCGCGAGGCCGCCAAAATCGAGGGTGTGGACTTCCTCGCCCAGGGCACCATCTACCCGGACGTGATCGAATCCGCCGCCAGCAAGACTGGCAAGGCGCATGTGATCAAGTCGCATCACAACGTCGGCGGCCTGCCCGAGACCATGAAGCTCAAGCTGGTCGAACCGCTGCGCGAGCTGTTCAAGGACGAGGTGCGCAAGCTCGGCCTGGAACTCGGCCTGCCCTACGACATGGTCTACCGCCACCCCTTCCCGGGGCCGGGCCTGGGCGTGCGCATTCTCGGCGAAGTGAAGAAGGAATACGCCGACATCCTGCGCGAAGCCGACGCCATCTTCATCGAGGAATTGCACAACGCCGACTGGTACCACAAGACCAGCCAGGCCTTCGTCGTGTTCCTGCCGGTGAGATCCGTCGGCGTGGTCGGCGACGGCCGCCGCTACGAATGGGTCATCGCCCTGCGCGCCGTGGAAACCATCGACTTTATGACTGCCCGCTGGGCGCACCTGCCGTACGAGCTGCTGGAGAAAGTCTCCAATAGGATCATCAACGAAATCAGCGGTGTATCGCGGGTGACGTACGACGTGAGCAGCAAGCCGCCAGCGACGATCGAGTGGGAGTAATGGCCGAGTAGGGCAGACGAGAGCCGCCTAGCCCCGCTGCATCGCCCGTCTCATACGAAAGCCTGCCTTTACTGGCTAATGCCAGTCAGTTAAGCCTATAACCCAACAGCTGATGACCCTGTGTGTCAACCTGAATCCATACACCGGCTCAGTGAGTTAAGCTCAATATCAGAGCCCGAGGTTCAGGAGCCCGTATCATGCCTAAACCGCCAACCGAGCTGCCCGACCATCAGGTCACGCCGAACCCCAAGCTGGAGAAGCGCACCCGTCGTCAGTTCTCGACCGAGTCGGAACCTGTCAACCTGATTCGGACAGATCGTTAAAAATTAGTGTCGATTTCGTCGCGGTGCCGCTTGCCGCCGCCAGTGTCGGGAAGTTCACCGCGCTGTAGGGGCCGGGTCGTCGTCATCGGGCTGTACCGGATTGATCGAGACACTGGCCGGTGGCATCGCCACCTTGGGGCGTCCGCGTAGGAACCGCTCGGGGTGCGCCTCGAAGCTGTCATCGAGCGCTCGCTGACGGACCTCCGCAATCTCGCGATATCGGCCGGTGAAGACCTG
The DNA here is from genome assembly GCF_021151495.1 of Halomonas sp. IOP_31. NCBI lineage: Bacteria > Pseudomonadati > Pseudomonadota > Gammaproteobacteria > Oceanospirillales > Halomonadaceae > Halomonas > Halomonas sp. IOP_31. The sequence continues at coordinate 46,935 of NZ_JAIRBP010000029.1, forward strand.
CTCCGGGGTGAAGCCAGCCCGCTGTGAGGGTGCTGCAGGTTGTACCAGTCGACATAGGCGCGGTACCACTGCCGGGCATGGACAATGCTTTCGAAGCGCCCGGGATAGTCGGGCTGGTACTTGCTGGTCTTGAACTGGCTTTCGCTGAACGGGTTGTCATTACTCACCCGCGGCGGCGGTCTGGCTGATCCACGGCATCAACACCTTGAAGAGACTACCCACCACCGCGCGGCTTTTGACGCCATGATCGAACAGCGCCGTACGCGCGAGACCGGGGTGAGCCGC